>JBKJND010000218.1:0-3348 GCA_046596095.1 Ahniellaceae bacterium
GACGTTGTTGCTGCGCCAGTTGGCGAGTTGCCCGGAGCCGAGCTTGTCGATGCGCTCGCCGCCGACAAGCTCGGCTCCGGGCAACTCGCCAACTGGCGCAGCAACAACGTCGGCTTCGTGTTCCAGTTTTACAACCTGATGCCGATGCTCACCGCGCAGAGGAATGTCGAGCTGCCGCTGCTGCTGACGTCGCTCGGCGGCGCGCAGCGCAAGCGCAACGCGGAGATTGCACTGGAACTGGTTGGACTCAAGGATCGCGGCAAGCATCGTCCGGCGGAGCTTTCCGGCGGCCAGCAGCAACGCGTGGCCATCGCGCGCGCCATCGTTTCCGATCCGACGCTGCTGATCTGCGACGAGCCGACCGGCGATCTTGATCGTCATTCGGCGGAAGAAATTCTCACGCTGTTGCAAACGCTCAATCGGCAACACGGCAAGACCATCATCATGGTCACGCACGATCCAAAGGCCGCCGAATACGCCACGCACACCATCCACCTCGACAAGGGCGAGCTTGCGGACGACGCGCTCGCCGTAGCCGCGCACTGATGCGAATCCGTATTGTTCCCTCAGAAACGGCGCCCGCACGCCGTCCGGACTTGAAGGCCAGGCCATGAAGTACTTTTCCTTGATCTGGGCGGCTCTGTTCCGCAGCAAGACCCGCACGTTCCTGACGTTGCTCTCGGTCATCGCCGCATTCCTGCTGTTCGGCCTGCTCGATGCCGTGCGCGTTGCGTTCAATTCGAGCGCCGACGTCGCCGGCTACGACCGGTTGATCACGTCGTCGAAGCTCTCGATCACGCAGAGCCTGCCCGCGCGCCTGACCACGCAGATCGAAGCCGTGCCCGGCGTCAAGCAGGTGGTCTGGGGCAACTGGTTCGGTGGCATCTACAAGGAATCGCGCGGATTTTTTCCGAACTTCTCGGTAAGCAATGGCTACTTCGCGATGTACCCCGAGTACGTCATCGACCCGAAGCAGGTAAAGGCGTTCGAGTCTGAGCGCACCGGTGCGGTGGTCGGCGCATCGCTCGCCAAGAGGAACGGCTGGAAGGTCGGCGACATCATTCCGCTGCAGGCGACGATCTTTCCCACCAAAGGCAGCAACAACTGGGCCTTCAAGCTCATGGGCACGTATACGCTCAAGGACAAAAAGCGTTCCGGCGAAGAGAACCAGCTGCTTTTCAACTGGAAGTACTTCGACGAGGCGAACGATTACCTCAAGAACCGGATCGGCTTCTACGTCATCTCGCTCGACAATCCCGATCAGGCGGTGCGTGTCGCTCGCGCCATTGACGCGATATCGGAAAACTCCGATCACGAAACCAAGTCGCAAAGCGAACAAGCGTTCAACCAGGCGTTCTTCAAGCAGTTCGCGGACATTGGCCTCATCGTCACCGCGATCATGGCGGCCGTGTTCTTCACGCTGCTGCTGCTCACCGGCAACACCATGGCGCAGGCGGTGCGCGAGCGAATTCCGGAACTGGCGGTGCTGAAGACGATCGGATTCTCCAACAGCACCGTGCTGTGGCTGGTGCTCGGCGAGTCGATCCTGCTGGTGGTGATCGGTGGCTTGCTCGGCATCGGCGTGGCCCAGTTGCTGATTCCAATGGTCAGTGCAATGAGCGGCGGCGTGATCGCGCTGCCGTCCGTACCGGGAAATACGTGGTTGATGGGTGTGGCGCTGATGCTCGGCATCGGCGCCGTGGTCGGGCTGCTGCCCGCGCTGCGCGCGATGCGACTCAACATCGTCGACGCGCTGGCCGGCCGATGACTACGCTCTCGTACGGCGGTCGGACTTTCTCTCGCGGCATCGATTGTGAGGTGCTGTCGAACCCTCATCCGGCGCTTCGCGCCCCCTTCTCCCGAGGGGAGAAGGGGGAAAAAGCGCCGACCTCGAGTCGCGCTACAAGTAGGAGAGTCCGATGACAGGATCGAAAAAGGCACTCGTCAATATCGGCGTGGTGCTCGCGCTGATTGCCGGGCTGGCGGCGTGGATTGCCCTTCCGTGGTACGGCGTGCTCCTGCTTGCGGCCTTGCTGTTCGCGTGGCTGTTCCTCACACGTCGTGGTCGCCAGGCCCTCGCGGTCGCGAACGTTGGCATTGCCAGCCTGCCGCAGCGCTGGGGCGCGTCGCTGGTGATCATCATCGGCATCGCCGGCGTGGTGAGCGTGCTGGTGGCGATGCTCGCAATGGGCGAGGGGTTTTCGCAAACACTCAAGCAGACCGGCAACGCCGATAGCGCGATCCTGTTGCGTGGCGGCTCTCAGGCAGAAACGAACTCGGTAATCATGCGGGACCAGGTGCCCTTGCTCGGAAGTCTCCCCGGCATCGCGCGTGCAGCGGACGGCAAGCCCTTGATCTCGCCTGAACTTTCGCAGGTGGTCAACATGAAGACGCGCAGCGACGGGCTCGATGCCAACGCGCAACTGCGCGGCATCGGCGCGCAGGCGTGGTTGTTGCGTCCGCAAGTCAAGGTCATCGACGGGCGCAAATTCAATCCGGGACTGCGCGAACTGATGGTCGGCAAGAAGGCGCAGAAGCAGTACGTCGGTACCGAGGTTGGCAAGGTGGTCGAGTTCGCGAACCAGCCCTGGACAGTGGTCGGCGTTTTCGAGTCGGGTGATTCGCACGAGTCGGAACTCTGGGCCGATGCCGAAGTCCTCGCAACGACTTACAACCGCTCGGCGTTCCAGTCGGTCACCGTCAAGCTCGAAGGCAAGAATGGCATCAAGGCGCTGAAGGCCGCGCTCGACGACGATCCGCGACTCAAGCTCGACGCATCGACCACGCGCGACTATTACGGCAAGCAGTCGGAGGGCCTCACCAGGCTCATCAAGATACTGGGCTCGGTGATTGGCACCATCATGGCGATCGGCGCCGTGTTCGGTGCGCTCAACACGATGTACGCCGCAGTCGCCGGCCGCGCGCGCGAAATCGCAACGTTGCGAGCGCTCGGCTTTCGTGGACTGCCCGTCGTCACCGCGGTGATGCTGGAGACGATGCTGCTGGCGCTACTCGGCGGCATCCTCGGCGCGGCGCTCGCGTGGATCGTGTTCAACGGCTACACCGTGTCCACGCTCAGCGCGAATTTCAGCCAGGTCGTGTTCCAGTTCCGCGTATCGCCGGAGCTGCTCTGGAGCGGCCTCAAGTGGGCCCTCGGCATCGGCCTCGTCGGCGGCCTCTTCCCCGCACTCCGCGCCGCAAACCTCCCCGTAACCACCGCCCTGCGCGCCGCGTAAATCGCGACTGTCGCACACGCCGTAGTAGGGCGGGCACTGCCCGCCGCAACCTCGCGGCGAGCGCAACATCAAGAAATCGGCGGGCAATGCCCGCCCTGCAAAAGCTCGCCAC
>JBKJND010000234.1:0-5964 GCA_046596095.1 Ahniellaceae bacterium
GAAACGCTGTTGATGTTTGGATGGTGAAGTTCAGAAGCAAGGCGCTGATTCCAAAGAGCAAAAGCGAACAAGAACCGGGGAAACGTCAGGAGCGGTGCTATGCGCCGTTGCTCTTGCATGACGCCATCGTCGAACTGCAGCCGGACATAGTCTGATGGGATGGACTCCTCCTCCCAGGGACGGCATCGCGATGTGCCAGGTTGAGGGGTGCTTTTTGAGAGCAAAATCCTGCAACTGTTAGTGAGAGGAGGAGCCCGTCATGAATCGTAACGCCATTGCCCATGCGACGGTCTACTGCGTAGACCTCGCCAAGAACAAGTTTCAGGTGCATGGATTTTCGGCGTCCGGGGAACGCTTGCTGCAAGCCACGTTCAGCCGTTCGCAGTGCGACGCATTTTTTGGCGGGAGCAGCACGTCCCGCAAAGTCGGCAAGCCTCCTGTCGCCAAGCTTGGCGCACGGGTAGTAATGGAGGCTTGCGGCGGGGGTCATTACTGGGGTCGTTGCCTGCAAGGCCGCGGCTATGCGCCCAAGTTGGTGCCGCCGCAGTTCGTGGCGAAACAGCGGTTGGGCAACAAGAATGACGGCAACGATGCGGACGCGATCTTCGCGGTGCATGGCGATGCGCGCGTGCGCCCGGTGCCGATCAAGACGGTGGCGCAGCAGGATCTGTGTGCGCAGCATCGGGTGCGCGAACTGTTGGTATCGCAACGTACGCAGTACATCAATCAGGTACGCGGCCTGCTCGCCGAGCGCGGCTGGGTTGCGGTGCGCGGTCAGGCGGGCTTTGCCGAGTTGCTGGCGCGTGTGGCTGAGCAGGCGCCCACTGCGGAGGTGACCGCGACGATGGCCGAGTTGATCGATGTCATCGCCCAACAGATCCGCCGGGTGAACACCGAGATCGCGGCACTCGAAGGTCGCCTGAGTCAGGCGCTCGCCGAGTCCCCTGTGGCGCAACGTATCGACAGCATCTTCGGCGTCGGCCTGGTCACCGCCACCGCTTTCGCAGGCGAGTTCGGCGACCACGTCGAACGCTTCGCCGATGCACGGCAGTTTGCCGCCAGCATTGGCATCACGCCGAGCGAACACTCGAGCGGCGAGCAACGCAAGCTGGGCCACATTACCAAGCGCGGCAACCCTTACCTGCGCAAGCTCCTGGTGCAATGCGCGCAATCGATCTTGAGAGCGCAGGCGCGACACGACGATGCCACCTGCGTGCTCGCGCGGCGCTTGCTTGAGAAAAACAAACACCACAACGCCGTGGTTATCGCCCTCGCCAATCGCGTGGCGCGGATCATCTACGGCGTCATCAAACACAAAACCGATTACCAGCCGCACGGGCGGGTCCAGCCCGCCTGAATCATCCACCCGATCAGCCACAGCAACTTCATCGCAGCACTTCGCAGGGAAGCCTCACCGCACCAACGCAGCTGGAGATGGCACGAGGATCAGATCCGTTGCGGCAAACGTCGAGTAGAGCCGAGGCACATGACGTGTCGTTAGCCCGATAGGCGGCCGCGATGCAAACACCCATCTAGGCGCGGGGACGACGGTCCCCATCCATGACGCCGAATATACGTTTGCGTTGATCGCCTCCCCCATTCAACAGCTTGCGCCAGAGGAGGAGTCCATATACGGCTCTACAACGGCGACGACATTGCGCTCACGGCTGTCGCGTGTCGCGGGTTGCATCGAGGAAGCGCATCACCGGTGTCGCCGTGAGGCCATGCACCACGATGGAAAGCAACACCACCAGTCCGACCGTTGCCCACAGTTCCCGCGCCTGCACGATCTCGGCGTGGTTGATGGCAAACGCAACGTAGTAGATCGATCCGATGCCGCGCACGCCGAACACGCTGATCGCAAGACGCTCGCGACTTGTGAGCGATGTGCCGGTCAGCGACAGCCATGCCGTCAGCGGTCGCACGCCAAACACGAAGATCACCGCGAACGCCGCACCGCCAAGCGTCAACTGACTGAGCAATCCATGCGCGTATGCGCCGCCGAGCAACACCAGCAGCACAGCGACGAGCAGGCGTTCGCACTGGCTCGCGAACCCCTCCAGGGACTTGTGATACGCGTGGTCGCGTTCGTAGTGGCGAATTGCCAGAGCCGCGACGAACACCGCGAGAAAACCATAACCGCCCACGAGTTCCGTGATGCCGTAAACCGCCAGCGTGATGGCAAGCGAAGCAGCCCCGTCGCCCATTGCAGCGGGCCGCTCCGGCGAGGATTGCCGGAACAGGAACCACATGCCGATCCAACCCAGCGCCCAGCCCAGTCCGATACCGACTGCCGTGCGCAACACCAGATCGCGCCACCACCACGTTTCCGCCCAGTCGAAACCCGGCACCAGCGTCGTGCTCATCGCGATGGCCGCCCAGACGAATGGAAACGCCAGCCCGTCGTTGAACCCCGCCTCGGTGCTAAGCGCCATGCGAACGGGATCTTCGCCGCCTTCGTGCGGTGCGCCGACCTGAATGTCGCCGGCCAGCACCGGATCGGTGGGCGCCAGCACCGCACCCATCAGCACCGCGGTTGCAAGCACAAACCCGCCCAGCCAGTAAGCGAGCGCAATACCCAACGCGATGGCCAGCGGCATCGCAATCGCGAGCAGGCGCCAGGTCACGTGCCATCGCCGCCAGCCGAACGGCGTATCGATACGCAGACCAACACTCATCAAGGCGACCAGCACCACGAGCTCGGTGAGTTTTTCGGTCATCACCGGCGCGAGGAATGGATCGGGGTAGGGCAGCGGCAACGTCCACGGCAACGCGTACAGCACGAATCCAAGTCCCACGTACACGATTGGAAACGACAGCACGTGGCGCTTCAGGCGATGCGGCAACCACGCCGCGCCGAGCAGCACGATGCCGAGCACTGCCAGCGACAGCGCATACGGATTGCGCACGATCACGTCATCCATCAGCGATCCCGTCTTAGGTTTCCTTCTCCCCTTGAGCCGGGAGAAGGTAGGGAAACGTCAATCAGCGCGGCCCGCAAATTCGCCGGTGAGGGTGCTGACGAGTACCCGCTCGCCGTTGCGGATGTACTCGGGTACCTGGATTTCGATGCCAGTGGCGAGGCGTGCAGGCTTCGGCCGTTTGGTTGCAGTGCCGCCCTTGAGTTCTGGCGGTGTCTCGATTACTTCGATCGCAACGCTGCTCGGCAACTGCAGCGCAACCGGCAAGTCGTCGATGATCTGCACGAAGCACCCAGCGAGACCGTCGGTGATGTAACCCGATGCGTCGCCGACGACATCGGCATCGAGTTGGTAGGGCGTGTAGTCCTCGTCGTCAAGAAAAACGAACGCGTCGCCGTCCTTGTACGAGAACGTCACTGGGCGGCGCGAGAGTTCGATCTCGCGCAGCTCCTCTTCGGCGCGCAGGCTCAAGTCGAACTTGTTACCGCCCGGCACGCTGTACAACGTGAACCGATAAGTGATGTTGCCGCCGCGTGCGCTCGGCGAGCTGCGCTCAATATCGCGAACCTGATAGACGCGAGCGTTGTGTTCGACCACGTTGCCGCGCTTGATGTCGTAAGCCTTCATGCGATTCCCGATGTTGTTGCAGATGATGCAGCGCGGCAGGTCAGCGCGCGGTGAATTCTATTTCGGGGCGAGACGCACCGCACCGTCGAGGCGAATCGTCTCGCCATTGACGTAGCGATTGGTGAGCACAAATGCGACCGCATCAGCGAATTCTTCCGGCTTGCCGAGTCGCTGCGGAAACGGAATCGAAGCCGATAGCGATTGCTGCAACGACTCCGGCATGCCGTCGACCATGGGTGTCCAGAACATTCCAGGCGCAATCGTCGCTACGCGAATTCCGAAGCGCGCGAGTTCGCGCGCCATCGGCAACGTCATGCCGACCACGCCGCCTTTCGATGCCGAGTACGCTGCCTGGCCGATCTGACCGTCGAATGCCGCGATGCTGGCGGTATTGACGATCACGCCACGCTCGCCGTCTTCACCCCCGCCGTTATCCGGAATTGGGTTGTGCTGCATGAGATTCGCGCATGCTTTCGCGACGTTGAAGCTGCCGACGAGGTTCACCATAACCGTGCCGCGGAACTGCGCCAATGGCATCGGTGCCTCCTTGCCGAGCATGCGGCCCGCGCCCAGGATGCCAGCGCAGTTGATGGCGACATTCACGCCGCCGAGAAAATCGCTGGCTGCGTTGACATTCGCGACCACCGCGTCTTCGTCGGTCACATCGGTGCGGAAGTAGCGCGCATTCGGTTCGCCCAGCGCGGCCACAGCTGCGGCGCCCTTGTCGTCGTCGACATCGAACAATGCGACGCGCCCGCCGTTCGCCACGAAGTGTTGCGCCACCGCAAGCCCAAGGCCAGACACGCCGCCCGTCACCACCGCCCGCACCATTTCAAGCCGCATCGCGATTCGCCTTGCGCAAAGCCCGGAAGTTTAGGGGTTTTCACTCCGGCCAGCTCGCAAGTGGGGCGGGAGAAACACGGGTTCTGTACAGCGGAGCTTGCTCCGCTGATCTGGCCCGATGCGGCCATTGTGTCCGCGGAGCCGAGCAAGGTCGGCTCTACAAAGGCAACAGCCGTGAGGGTCGCGCCTACAGGTCGCGGAGATAGAACGTGTTACAGCCGCCGTGGCCGGTGGCGCCGAGGGGCGTCGCGATGCGCTTGAACCCGTTTCGCTCGTAAAGGCGCATGGCTGCGTCCATGCCGCTGAGGGTCTCGAGGTAGCAGCGGCGAAACCCGAACTCGCGCGCAGCTTCGAGACATTTCTCGATCACTTGCTGACCCGCGCCGAAACCACGCAGCTCCGGCAGGAAATACATTTTGCGCAGCTCACAGGTGTCCGCGTCGCCACCGATCAGCGCCGCTACGCCACCGCCGCCGGCAACGATGCCCTCGCGTTCGACAACGAAGTACGCGGCGCGGGCAATCGCGTATGCGCGCTGCATGAAGTCGACTTCGGGATCGTTGATCGCGAAGCCGTCGCCAATCGCGCCAAACTCCGGCATGACAGTGCGGATGATTCCCGCCATCGCAAGATCGTCGCGCGACTCGATTGGGCGAATGACCAGCGCCGTCACGCGTTCACCGATGCGAGGGTTACCTTGCTCCCGCTGCGGCGGCCGAGCAGTGCGCTCAGCCATGCGCCGGTCGCGATCAGTTCGGGAAGGTCGACGCCCGTCGCGATGCCCATGCCTTCGAGCATGTAGACGACGTCTTCGGTCGCGACATTGCCTGTCGCGCCATGTGCATACGGGCAGCCGCCGGTGCCGGAGATCGAGGAATCCACTACGCTCACGCCTGCTTCCACGCATGCGAAAACGTTCGCGAGCGCCTGACCACGCGTATCGTGGAAGTGCACAGCCAGCGCGCTAAGGGGCACGTTGGCTGCGACGGCTTCCAGCATCGTGCGAGCCTTGTACGGCGTGCCGATGCCGATGGTGTCGCCCAGCGAAATCTCGTAGCAACCGAGTTCGTAGAGTGCCGTCGCCACCCGGACCACATCCGCCAATGGAACGTCGCCCTGGTACGGGCAGCCCAAAACCGTCGACACGTAACCTCGAACCGCAACGCCATCCTGGCGCGCCATCGCAAGTACCGGCTCAAAGCGTGCCAGCGATTCCGCGATGGACGCGTTGATATTCTTGCGGTTGAACGCTTCCGACGCGGCAGTGAATACTGCGATTTCTTCCACGCCCACCGCGCGCGCGCGCGCGTAACCTTGCTCGTTCGGCACCAGCACGGGGTAGCGCACGCCGGCCCGTTCGCGCAGGCCCGCGTATACCTCGGCAGCGTCCGCCATCTGCGGTACCCACTTGGGACTCACAAAACTGGCAGCTTCGATCGCAAGCAGCCCGCACGCGCCGAGCCGATCGATCAACTCGATCTTGTCGGCCGTGGACACGTGCGTCGACTCGTTCTGCAAGCCGTCGCGCGGACCGACTTCGATGATGCGCACGCTGGCGGGCAGGGCGCTCATG
>JBKJND010000189.1:0-4120 GCA_046596095.1 Ahniellaceae bacterium
GTCCTGCAAGAGGCGCGCGTTGATCTCCTTGCCGAGGCCCTTGCGCACGATCGGGCTCAATCGCTGTTGCGCCACCTGTTCGTCGCCCGACGACGCGGTGTAAAACCTGGCGACGTCGGCGATCCGCCACTTGACGAAAAAGTCGATCAGCACGTCCTTGGCTTCGGACGTCAGGTAGCGCTCGGGCTCGGAGTTCATGGTCAGCACGCGCTTGTCGAACTTGCGCACGTTCTGCAGGAACGGCACCTTCATGTGCAGGCCCGGCTTGAAGTCGGTGCGTTGCACGGCGCCGAACTGGAACAGCACCGCGCGTTCGCTCTCGTCGACGATGAACAGCGAATTGGCGAGCACGACGAGCGCCGCGACCACCACGAACCCAATCCATGATTTCATTGTTTGCGTGCCTCGCGGTCGTCTGCAATTGCTTCAGTGGTATCGCCCCGCACCGCGCGCGTGCCACGCGTGGTCGCCGAACTGCCGCCGGTCGTGGGTTGCACCGGCACCGCCTGCATTTCCGGTAGCTGGGCTGGCAGCGGCGAGCCCGTAACGCCTTGCCCCATCATCTTGTCGAGCGGCAGGTACAGCATGCGGTCGCTGCCTTCGGCATCGACCATCACTTTGGGCGTGCGGCGGTAAATGTCTTCCATGGTTTCGAGTAGCAGGCGTTTGCGCGTCACGTCCGGCGCGTCGCGATACGCACCCGCGACCTGGCTGAAGTGGCTCGCCGCACCTTCCGCCAGTGCCACGCGTGCGGCTGCTTGACCTTCTGCGCCAGTGCGAATCTTGGCGGCGGTGCCGCGCGCTTCCGGCACGATCTTGCGCGCGTACGCATCGGCGACGTTCTGGTAGCGCTCGCGATCCTCCCGCGCCGCGATCGCGTCGTCGAACGCTTCCTTGACCTCCGGAGGCGGCCGCGGATTCGGAAAGTTGAGTTCGGTCACGTTGATGCCGGTGCGATACAGCGCAAGCGTGCGCTGCAAGGTGATCTTGGCGCTGTTTTCCATCGCCAGGCGCTTGGGGCTGATCATGTCGTCAAGCGTGTTGGCGCCGACCACCTGGCGCACGGCCGCTTCGCTGGCCTGACGCAGGCTGTCTTCGGGATCGCGCGAGCCGAACAGGAACTGGTATGGATCGCTGACCACGTATTGCACGTTGAAATCGACAATGATGAGGTTCTCGTCCTTGGTCAGCATGCGCACTTCGTTGGAGCTCGAACGCACCTTGGTTGTCTCGACGAGGAGCACGCGTTCAATGGGGCGCGGCAGCTTGAAATGCAGGCCGGCTTTCATCACGCGATCGAGCTTGCCGAAACGCAGCACCACACCGCGCTCGCTCTCGTCGATCGCACGCACAGTATCGGAGAGCAGCAGGATCAGCAGCAACGCAATGCCAACGCCCCACACCGCGCCGCCCGGCAACCCACCACCGAAGCCTGGAATGCGACGGCGCCAGTCGCCGCCGCCTGACGGCGAGCGTGGCGATTTAGGCGCGTCACCGCTTTCCCAAGGATCGCGTCGCTTGCCGCCGGGTTCGTTCCAGGCCATTAGCTCGCCGAATTTCCTGATCAAGCCCATTTGCTGGCTAACCTTGTGTGCCGTCGCTCGCCGAATTTCCTCATCAAGCCCATCTGTTCGTAAACCTTGTGTGCTCTGGAATCCAAAAAAAGTGCTCTTGCTCTTGCCTCGCACCCATCATGAGGGCGACCCGCAAGTTTAACAGTGCCTACCGGCACGACCTCTCACGAACCAACAGTCGGCCCTACCCGCTCCGCCTGCGCCATCGCCGCCCGCATCAGCTCGCCATCGCTCCCGTCGGCGCCCAACAGCGGCGCCAACCGGTCGCGCGGCGCATCGATCGCCAGCGACCAACCACCGCCGTCACATGCGCTTTCGCTACCAACCACACCCGCAGCAAACAGCTTGGCTCGCAGTCGCCCCGCTTCAGGTGGCAGGTTGACCTCGATCCGCACGCGCTCCCCGCTCACGGCCTCGGCGATCGCCTCGCGCAGACCATCCAGGCCGGTCTTGCGCGCCGCGCTCAACCAGACGCGCGCCCGCGTAGGTCCTTCGATGCGGTCGACGCGCGCAACCGCACCTTCGATTCGATCGATCTTGTTCCACACCTCGACCTGCGCAATGTCGCCCGCGCCGATCTCGGTCAACACGGCGTTGACCTGCTCGATGCGCTCGTCGCGCAATGGATCCGACGCGTCGATGACGTGCAATAGCAGATCGGCGTCGCGCGCCTCGGCGAGCGTGGCGCGGAACGCTGCCACCAGGTCGTGCGGCAGATCGCGCACGAATCCGACCGTGTCGGCGACTACTGCGGGACCACTGCGCAGTCCATCGAGCTTGCGTAGCGTCGGGTCGAGGGTCTCGAACAATCGATTCGCGGTAACGACCGCAGCATCGGTCAGCGCGTTGAACAGTGTCGACTTGCCCGCGTTGGTATAGCCGACCAGCGCGATGATCGGCACCGCGCTGCGCAAACGCGCGCGGCGTGCCTGCTCGCGCTGTTCTCCTACTTTGTCCAGCCGCCGCTCCAACTGCGTGACCTTGTCGGCCAACAGACGCCGATCGATCTCAAGTTGTGTTTCACCAGGCCCGCGCAAGCCGATCGAGCCGCCGCGCTGACGCTCAAGGTGCGTCCATCCGCGCACGAGCCGCGTTGACATGTGTTTGAGCTGCGCCAGTTCGACCTGGAGCTTGCCTTCGTGGCTGCGTGCGCGCTGCGCAAAAATATCGAGGATGAGGCCCGAGCGATTCACCACACGACACTCGGTGAGTCTTTCGAGATTGCGTTCCTGAGACGGACTCAGCCCGTGATTGACCAAAATGAGGTCCGCGCCACTGGCGGCGCGCAGGTCGCGCAGTTCCTCGGCCTTGCCGCTGCCGATGAAATACTTCGGACTCGGGCGGTCGACGCGTGCCGACAACGTGGCCACGACCTCGGCACCGGCAGAACGTGCCAGCTCCGCGAATTCAGTCAGAGCGTCGTCCGCGTCGGCCAGACCACCGACACCAACTCCGGCATTCGCACGCGTCGGCTGCACCAGCAGCGCGCGTTCACCCTTGCGCGATCGTTCGAACAGGCTAGTGGCCTGCATCGGATGAAGAGGAAGAGGGATCGCGCCGGGATCGCTGCGCTGAGCGCTGGTCCGGAATGAGGCCCATAGCCAAAGCCATGGGCCGATTGAGGATCAAGCTCAGCGCGGCGAGACCGAGCGAGCTGCTTTCGATTTGTCCGCTGCAGGCCACTTAGCTCTCCGCTTCGGCTGCGCCGCCGATGGCGCCGTGCGGACCTTCGGTACCGAGACGCACATTGCGCGACGGCACGATGGTGGAGATCGCGTGCTTGTAGACCATCTGGCTGACTGTATTGCGCAGCAGCACGACAAACTGGTCGAAGCTCTCGACCGAGCCCTGCAGCTTGATGCCGTTCACCAGATAGATGGACACAGGAATGCGGTCGCGACGGAGCGCATTGAGGAACGGATCCTGCAACGACTGACCTTTGGACATATCGGGCTCCATGTTGTGGTGGATGGCGTGACGCGGTCGGGGACGACCGCAGCAACGCTTCCATGCGTGACGCCGGCGAGTTTGTTCATCCTAGCAGCGGGAACCAGCCGCCGGACCGTGCTGACTTTGCGCTCCGAGCTGCTTTTTCAAGCGGCGTCCATCACCCGACGGGCGGCGGTGTTCGCTAACGTTGCGCTGAACCGCATTTTCACGTCTTCTCCACAGAGTTGACGCAACCGATAGTCTGCGCCCCAATCAGCGCAACCGCGCTGCGAACGGAGCCAATCGTCATGTCCCCGCGTTTTTCGAGCCCGCCTTCTTCGACCCTGCGTTCCTCGATCCTTGTCGCACTCGCGTCTTTCGGACTCGGCGCTGTGGCGTCGACCGCCGCTGCCGTCACCACTCATGCGGCTTCTGCGTCAGCCCACGTGTTGGCTGCAAGCGTCGCGCAATACGACCGCTACACGCCCGTGCGTGCGAGCCGCCGGATCGCGCCACCTCTGCGCCGCTCCCGCTGGGACCGGCCGCCGCCCGGTTCGTATCTGGTACGCGACCGCTACTGGATGCCATCGCTGCGCTGGAAGACCGATCCCTATTCG
>JBKJND010000201.1:0-3567 GCA_046596095.1 Ahniellaceae bacterium
CCACCGCGCGCATGCGCGTCGAACACAAATCCTGACGCATTGGGATGCTCGGCAACGGCAGCCATCGGATCGGTTGCATCGCCCATCGCCACTGCCTTGAGATACGGCCGGCCGAACTGCTCGCAGAAGGCCGCGTTTTCGTCGCCGTGAAATTGGAGAAAGTCGAGCGCCACCCGGTCGAGCACGGCGCGCACGTCGTCGCTCGGCGCGTCCAGGAACAACCCGACCCGCGTCACCCGCGGCGGCGTCGCAGCGACCAGTACACGCGCCGCTTCGATCCCGAGCACGCGCGAACTGCGGGGCGCGAAGATGAAACCCAGCGCGTCGACGCCCAACGCGCATGCAAGCTCGACATCCTCGACTCGGGTCATGCCGCAAAACTTGATGCGCGTGCGCCGCATCACTGCGTGACTTCGGCCGGCAAACCGAAACTTTCGGGATAACGTGGACCTTCGAAGGTGAGACCCGTCGGCGGCGCGGTGGGGCCAGCAGTGCATCGGTCGCGATTGGCAAGCACCGACGCAATCCAGTCAGCCGACGCGTCGCCGCGACCGACGCGCAATGCGCTGCCGACAATATTGCGAACCATGTGATGCAAAAATCCATTGCCCGCAATGTGTAATGTCACCTCGTCTCCATGACGCTGCCATTCGAGGGTGTTGATCGATCGCACCGGCGATTTTGCCTGGCAGGCGCTGGTGCGGAAACTGCTGAAATCGTGGCTGCCGATCAGCACCGAGCAGGCTCTCTGCATCGCGGCGACGTCGAGCGGCACCCGTTCCCACGTCGCCATGCGCGCATCGATGGCCAATCGTACCGACCGATTGATGAGTCGATAGCAATACCTGCGCGCGACCGCGCTGTAGCGGGCGTGGAAACCGTCTTCGACGGGTTGCGCCCAGCGCACGCAAACACTGGAGGGTAGACGCGAGTTGGTGCCGAGTACCCACGCGCGTTCGGTGCGCTGCGTATCGATGTCGGCATGCACGACCTGGCAACGCGCGTGCACACCCGTATCGGTGCGACCGGCGCAGACCAGTGTCAGCGGCACGTCTGCGACGAAACCCAGGGCGGCTGCAACCGTGTCCTGCAACGTCGGCTGCTGCAGCTGCGACTGCCAGCCCAGGAAATCGGTGCCGTCGTATTCGATGCCAAAAGCGATGCGCGTCATGGGGAGAGTCTGAGGGGGAGGCGGCTCTTACCGCGCTTTCACCCCTCTCCCTACGGGGTGATTGGGCGCGCTCGCGAGCATGCTCGTGCGCACAATCACGCCCATCGGGCCGGGGTGGGCTGGGGAGAGGGGCCGAGCTTGCCCCGAGTCAACAGGCTGCACCGACGCAAGCTCCGCCCCTCATCCGGCGCTGCGCGCCACCTTCTCCCGAAGGGAAAAGGGTAAGAGTCGCGAGTCAGGTGAGGCTATCGATCAGGCGTTGCGCTTCGCCCTGCTGCGCGCCGCTGCCTTCGGCGAGGACTTCCTGAAGCATTGCGCGGGCGCCATCGCTGTCGCCCATGTCGATGTAGGCGCGTGCGAGGTCGAGCTTGGTCGCCACCGCGTCCTCCCCCAGCACCGGCGACGACGCAGGACGAGGCGCTTCGGGCAATTCATCGAATTGGTAGTGCAGAAGCTCCGGCGCGTCGATCTCGGGCCGCTCAACGACCGGCTTGCTGACCGAATAATCGTCACGATCCATCGTGGGCACGGCGACAGGTGGCGAGCGCGGTTGATCCCAATCGTCGTCGCCGAGATCTACCGGCGCGGGCGCCGCAACCGTCACCGCGGGCTGCCAGCTCACAGGAGTCGGCGGCTCGCCACTCGACGGACGGAAGTCGTAATCGTCGTCCGGTGCTGCTGCATCGACCATCGTCGCCGCGAACAACGGATGCATCGGGTCGATATCGCGGCCGAGTTCCTGCGCTTCAAGCCAGGCGTAATGCTCCGTGTCGACCACATGATTACGCATGTTGGACGCCGCCTCGATGAAGCGTTCGTCGTCGCGCAACTCGTGATAGTGCCGCAGCACATCGAGGTGATGTTCGAGATTCCCGGGATCGCTGGCGCGCCTGTCGAGCAGCGCGCGCTCGAGCACATCATCACCGAGGATTGGCGCTGCGAGCGTGGCGCCGTAAGGTGCGGGTGCAGCAACCGGCGCCGCAGTTGAACGCAGCACGCCCGAGGAAAATTCGTTGGCGACCGAAGGACGCGGAAGTTCGGTGATTTCCAGCACTTCGGGAGGACGGCGCCGTCCGAACATCGCCAGGAGTCCGAGCACAGCCAGCACGATCGCGCCAATGCCAAGGTAAGGATTGAGATACCAGGGCCTTGCCGCAGGCTCCGGAATTTCCGTGGGAGTCGCGGTCGCGTCGACCGGCACCACTGCGTCATCCGCAGAGGTGCTCGAAGTTGCCGGAGTGCTCGCAGTCGCAGCGGCGCTCTCGGACGCCGGATCGACAACCATGCCCGGGCTCGCGGCAGCGACTGAAGCAGCCGTGCCAGTCACTTCCGCGCCGGCGGCAAACGGTTTGCCGGTCATTGGATCAATGGCCGCCGGATTCACGGTTGCGGGTGGTATGGGCGCCGCAACAGGATCGGTGACGGCCGTCACGGTGGGTTCGGCGATCGGTGGCGGCGTCGCGGTTTTGATCGGCGGCGGCACCAGGGCGACGGCGGCTGCAGGAGTTCCGGCCTTGACCGCGGCCGCACGCGCGGCAACGGCCGCCTGCTGCGCTTCGATGAGACGTTTTTCCTGCTGCTTGAGTTGTTCCTTGAGCGCAAGAATCTCGTTGCTCTTGAGTTCGATCAGGCGTTTGCTCTCGCTGCCGATCTTTTCCAGGCCCTTGACCCTTGAGCGCAGCTCGACCGCTTCCTGCTCTCGACTCGAAAGCTGCTCGCGAGTGCGCACCAGATCACTCCGCAGTTCCGCGGCTTCAGCCGCACCCGTGCCACCCGCAGTACCGGCGCGGGTCGTACCGGATTGGCTGGTTGTGCCGGCTTTGGGCGGCACCAGTGCGAGGCGATCGCCGCGCGGCGCAGGCGCCGTCGTGGTTGCCGTTGCCGGCTTGCGCGTGGTGCGAGCCGGAGGAGCTGCCGGCGTGCCCGAGTCGGCAACCAGTGCCGGCGTATCGGTGCCGGACCATGCGCGCACTTGCGCGGCGACTTCGGCGGCGGCAGCGGCAGCGCTGAGTTCGCGCGCTGACGTCGCGTCCGGGATACGCAGCACTGCGCCTTTCTTGAGCGCGTTGATATTGTCTTTGTAGAACGCGGACGGATTGGCGCGCAGCATCGCCACCATCATCTGGTTGATGCTGGCATTGGCGTCGGCGCGGCGCTCCGCAGCGATTTCGTACAACGTATCGCCGCTCTGCACGGTGTAGCTGTCGCTACGCGGTGCGGGCGCGGTGAGCATGGGTTCGGCGGGTGGTGGAGCGACGCGTGGTGCGGGCGGTGGCGCGGGTTCCGCAGGTTTGGCCATGACCGGCGCGGGGGTCGGCGCTGGCGCCGGTGTCGATGGCGTCACTGGTCGCGGCGGGGTCGCTGGTTGCACGGGCGCAGCCACGGGCCGCGGCGCG
>JBKJND010000202.1:0-4139 GCA_046596095.1 Ahniellaceae bacterium
GCGAGTACGGGCAACAACCCGCTCACCGTCGCAGCTTCGCGCTGCGTGTCGACGCCAAGATCGCGCAACTGGCGCGCCGACAACGACAGGCTGAAGAACTGTCCGGCGAGCTCGGGCAGCTGATGCGCCTCGTCGATCACGAACACGTCTGCGCCCGGCAGCAACTCGCCGAAGCCTTCCTGCTTGAGAGCAAGATCGGCAAATAACAGGTGATGATTGACCACGACCACATCGGCCGCCATCGCCGCGCGGCGCGCGTTGACCACGTGGCAATCGCCGAAGAACGCGCACTCGGCGCCGAGACAATTCTCGTTGGTCGAGGTGACGCTCGGCCACACCTGTGCCGTCTCCGGCACTGCGCCGAGTTCCGCAATGTCGCCGCGGCGCGTTTGCGCTGACCAGGCTCGGATCGCCACCAGATCGCTCTGCTGCTGCGCGCCCGCGTTCGCCGCATCGCCGGCGCTGCGATCAAGCCTGTGCAGGCACAGATAATTGGCGCGACCCTTGAGCAACGCGGCCGACACGCTGACACCGAGCGCTTCGCGCACGCGCGGCAAGTCGCGGTGGAACAGTTGTTCCTGCAACGTCTTGGTGCCGGTCGAGACGATGGTGCGCGCGCCGCTCAGCAACACCGGCACGAGATAGGCAAAGGTCTTGCCGGTGCCGGTGCCCGCTTCGACGATGAGCTCGCCGCTCGTCGCGATGGCGCGTTCGACCGCTTCCGCCATTTCCTGCTGCTCGGGACGGACCGCGAATGTCGGATCGCTGTCGGCAAACGGGCCTTTCGATCCCAGCGCTTCCGCTCCCTTCGAACGGTCAGCGCAATCGGACTTGCTGTGCACCTGCGTAATCACATGCGGATCAATTCGGGCACCTCGCAGGATTTCACCTGCGCGTGCGCGGACATAGCGCTCACGGCGTCTTTGAGTTCCGTGCGAGCCGCCGCGAGCGTCAGCCAATTGCGCACGCATAGCGTGCCGATGCCCGGCCCGAGTTCGAGCGAACGCTGCGCGTACGTTGCGGCGCCGCGCCATTGACGTCGCTGCAGCGCGATTTCGGCGCGCCATTGCCAGAGATCAGGATCGTCTTCGCGGATGCTGAGCGCCTGCTGCAAGTGCGCGTCGGCGGCCTTGAGATCGCGTGCCCGCTCGGCTGTTTGCGTCTTGGTGCGTAAATCCGCGACTGCGGGATCGAGCAGCGGCGTGACTTCGACGGTCGACGGCGCGACCGCCGCGGCCGCGCGGATCTCCGTTACCCAATCGCGCGGCGGATGAGGGCGCACGCGCCCAGTTTCGGGCTCCGCTGAAAACATGGAGCATCCAGCCAGCCATGCGCAGAGCAATGGCAGAAGCCCAACGCATCGCGGCCCGATGCCTGCTCGCGCGCCGGAACCGATTTCGCGCATCACTGCACTTCCCCCCTCTCCCCCCGGGAGAGGGATGAAGTCTGGTTTCAGGGCACCGTCACTGCACCCTCTCATCGATTGCCCCAGTCGAACCAGCCGCCATCTTCTTCCACCGGCTCGGCGTAGCAGGGCTCGAAGCGCTCGGGCTCGAAGCCCTGGGCAAACGGCAGCGTGCGCGCGCCGGGACAATCGGCGTCGGTCTGCGCCTGCCAGCGCGTATCCACCCACACAAGATGCGGATCGACTCGCAGGTCCAGTTGCAGCGGTCGGCTTGGCAGCTGACCAAACAATTTTGCCCACACGCGCATCGCGCCCGTCGAACCGTAAAGGCCCGTCTCGGTATTGTCGTCGGCGCCGAGCCACACGACGGCGAGATGCGAGCCGGTGTAGCCTGCGAACCAGCTGTCGCGATTGTCGTTGCTGGTGCCGGTCTTGCCAGCCGGTGTGAGTTTGCCGAGCCCGAGTCCGACCAGCGCGCTCGCTGTGCCGCGGCGCGCAGTTTCCTGCAGCGCATAAGTGGTCAGACGCGACGCCTGCACCAATGCGCCCACGTCGGAGGGAGCTCGATAACGCGTCAATGGCCGGCCGTCGGCATCGAGCACCGCGTCAAGCGCGCGCAGCGGCTGCGGCACCCCGTCGGCGGCGAGGTACTGATATGCCTGCGCAACCTGCATCGGCGAAAGGTCGGTCGCACCCAGCAGCAGAGACGGATGCGGCGAGATATCGGCGCCCGGAATCAGCGACTCGAGCAGACGTTCAACCCGCGCGACGCCAATCTCAAGCCCCAGATGCACAGTCGCAAGATTGAACGACCGCACCAGTGCGTCGAGCAGCGTCACGTCGCCGTGCGCAACGCCATCTACGTTTTTTGGCGTCCACGATTTGCTCCCGCGGATCGGCACTGTCAGCGCACGATCCGGCAACAGCGTCATCAACGAAAAATTCTGCGGTTGTGCGAGCGCGAGCAGATACACGAAGGGTTTGACCAGCGAACCGATCGGTCGCTGCGCCGATAGTGCGCGGTTGTAGCCCTGGGAATCGCCTTCGCGCGCGCCGACCACCGCGAGCAGTGCACCGCTGCGTGGTTCCACCACGACCACCGCGGCCTCGAGCTTGCGGCCTTTCTTGCCGAGCGACTTGAGCGTCGCGGCCACCGCTTCGTCGGCAAAGGCCTGCGCGGAAGGCGCGAGCGTGGTGAATACCGAGAGCCCCTGCGCGCGCAGTTCCGCTTCCGGAAAGTCGCGCTTGAGTTGTTGCCGCACGATCTCGAGAAACGCGGGATAGCGGTTGCGGGTGAGCGCGCGACCACTGGCGACGCCCAGCTTCGCGGCCACCGCAACACGCCGCTCGATGGGACTTATGAGCCTCACTTCTTCCATCACGCCCAGCACGAGATCGCGACGCGCGCGGGCGCGGTCGGGATGGCGACGCGGGTCGTAGTACGACGGGCCGCGAATCATGCCGACCATGAGCGCGATTTCGGGTATGCCGAGCGCATTGAGATCGCGCCCGAACCAGAATTCGCTCCCGGCAGCGACGCCGTGCACGGCCTGACCGCCTTGCTGACCCAGAAAAATCTGGTTGAGATACGCCTCCAGAATCCGGCGCTTGTCGAAGCGCGCCTCGGTCAGCAGCGCCATCAGCACTTCATTGAACTTGCGCGTGTAGCTCTGCTCGCGCGTCAGCCAGAGATTGCGCACCAGTTGCTGCGTCAGCGTGCTGCCGCCCTGCACCACTTCGCCCGCGCGCGCGTTGCTGAGCGCCGCGCGGACGATGGCGCCGGGGTCGATGCCGTGGTGAGTCTTGAAGTTGCGGTCTTCGACGGCCTGCAAGGTTGCGATCAGCAACGGCGGCACGTCGCTGGCGCGCACGAATCGTCGCTCTTGCTGCTCGGCCCCGTAAAGAGTGGCAATACGCGCGGGATCGAGCTGCGCGGCCGGCAGCGCGCGCTTGCCGTCGATGTCCTCCACGCGGCTGATCTGGGTGGCGCCGACGACAACTTTGAGGCGTTGCCGCGGAACAGCGCCGTCGGGACCTTCAAACGCGCGGGTGGAGATCGTGTACGTGCTGCCGCGCTTGCGATAAGTGCCGGTCGCGAACGGATCGTCGTCGACCTTGACGTAGCGCGCCGCGACCAGCTCGCGATCGAGCGCCACGGCACTCAGCAACGCACCCGGCGCGAGGACCAGCGGCCGGGCGTAAACGCGCGACGGTTGCGCAAACACCAGCACGTCGAAACGTTCGCTCACGCGGCGGTCGAGCACCCACAGATACGCAGAAAAAGCGACCAGCAGCACGCCGCCAACCGCGAGCAGCGGCAGCCGCGCGCGCCGCCATAGCCCGCGGCGCTGCGCGCCGTCGCTGGCGTCGTCTTCGTCTATGTCGAGTTCGAGGTCGGAATAACTTGCCAAGGGAATTGGAACGCTGCGTGAGGGAACGCTTCCGGGACCGGAATCCGCCGCGCTCGTTCATTTCATGGGACTTATTGCCACGATCTTACGTGGAATGCGACGTGTTGCATGACACCCGCGTGCACATTGTCGATAATTCGCCTCTTCTCTGCCAGGACGGCGCCACCCGGCGCACGCCCATCTCAAGTCCAGCGCCGCCACTCAAGCTCTCTCGCGTCGTCATCTTCGGCGACGCCGCGCCCGCGCGCGCGTGGCTGGATGCGCTGCGTGCGCGGCTGCCACGCGCAGTCGAAGTCGAGACGTTTGAGTACTCCGCCGCGGAC
>JBKJND010000314.1:0-5237 GCA_046596095.1 Ahniellaceae bacterium
CGAGATGACGAAGATCGACCTGCGACGAGCCGGCACCTACACCGTCGCCATTGGGCGAGAAGCCGAAGTTGCCGGAAGAATTGAACTTGGTATTGAGCGCGGAACCGGAACCGGTCAACTCCTGCACGATGTCGCCGATCGACGTCAGACCGGTGCGGTCGATGTCTTCACGGGTCAGCACTTGCACCGGGACCTGGTTTTCCAGATCGGCCTTCTTGATGCGCGTGCCGGTGACCTCGATGCGTTCAAGCGTAGTGGTGTCTTCGTCCTGGGCGAACGCCCACGGCGCCGAGAGCGCCAGAAGTAGCGCGAGTGCCAGACGCTGGCGCGGCAACGCAATCGGATGTGCAGAAGATTTCATCGGATGTCCCCCTTGATCGCATGGAAGATGCGGCGGTCGAGCGGCGACGGCAGAGAGCCGGGCGCCGCGTAAACTTTTTGTGAATAAAGCGTGACACGCGCTGAGGCTTTTGAACAGATGGCAGACGACACAGGCGCCGACTTTTGCCTCAAACCCGACATGATTGCGTGCACATCGGCGGGTGCCGGGCTAATCTTGCTGCGACGCCACCGTCGATGGGGAAGGGCATGTCTGCGCGCACCGCCACCAACAAGGAACTTGCCGGCTTCTACCCAATGGACAGCCTGCGTCCCGAACACCTGACGCAGGTGGCGGAATACACCGAGGTACTGAAGTTTCCGCTCGAACACACGCTGTTCACCGTCGGCGAAGAAGACACGCATACCTTTTACGTGCTCGAGGGCAAGGTGCGGGGCGAATACGCCGACGGCCGACGGCGCGAATACGAAGGTGGCAGCCTTTCATCCCGTTACGCAATCGGCGATTTGCAGCCGCGCAAATTCAGCGCTTTTGTCAGCTCGCCGCAAGCCACCATCGTCAGCGTCGATCGCCGGTTTCTCGAACGCGTACTCGCCTGGGATCAGCTGACCCGCGACGCGAACTTCCGCAACGACGACGACAGCATCGACAACAACCGATGGGCTTTTCGACTGTTGCAGAATCGCGCCTTGCACAAGATGCCGACCGGCAACATCGAGCGCATGTTCAAGCGCTTCGAGTCGGTACGCGTGCACGAGGGCAAGGAACTGGTCCGTGAAGGCGAGGACGCCGATTACTTCTACGTTGTGACCGAAGGCGAGTGTCTGGTGAGCAAGCGCAGGCCCGACGGCAGCGAGGAGGCGCTGGCGACGCTGGTGGCCGGCGACATGTTTGGCGAAGACGCGATGCTTGCCAACGCGCGGCGCAACGCCAGCGTGACCATGGCAAGCGACGGACGCCTCATGCGCCTGTCGGCGCGCGACTTTGCCGAAGTCATGAAACCGCCATCGGTCGACTGGTTGACGCCCGGCAAGGCTTCGATCCTGGTTCGCCAGGGCGCACAAGTGATCGACGTGCGTTTGCCCAACGAGTTTGATGAGCGTGCCATCAAGGGCGCCATCAACATTCCCTTGTTCGCGCTCCGTCAGGAGGCGGCTGCGCGCCTCGACACGTCACGCAAGGTGATCGTGTACTGCAACACCGGCGAGCGCAGCGGCGCGGCAGCGTTTCTGCTGCGCCGCGTTGGCTTCGAGGTGTACGCCTTGCAGGGTGGCATCTCGGGCATGCTCAAGCAGATGGACAAGCAACAACCTGTTGCACCGAGCTAAGCAATCGATGCCCCGCAACTTTGCAGGAGCGGCGCAAGCCGCCCGATGCTCTCCCTGCTGATATTGCGACGCGATCGCGGATCGCGCCGCTCGAACAGTTGACGGGGTTTAAGCTTCAGCGCGTGGCGAGCGAAAACTCGATGGGAACGCGTACCCACGCCGCCACGGGCTGGCCCTCGCGAATCGCAGGCTGGAAGATCCACGCGCGCAACACATGATCGCGTGCGCTGCGATCGAGTTCGCGGTGGCCGCTGCTACGCAGGATCCGCACCTCGGTCGCCGCGCCGCTCGCACCGACCAGCACCTCAAGCAAGACGGTGCCCTCTTGGCGCTTTCGCACCGAAGCGACGGGGTAGGGTGGAGTCGACGGAGTCGTCAACGCGACGCCCGCGTCGCGATCCGCCGGCAAACCGATGGCGTTGCCGAGGCCGATGGCAGCGCCCGGCAATTCCAATGGATCGCTTTTGACCGAGTCAACAAACGTCGTGGATTCGAGGGGTTCGGTTACCGACGAGACATGCGTCACGGTTTGCGTCCGTACCGGAGGTGCCGCGACGGGAACGCTGACGCTCGCGCGAGGCGGTGCCAGAGGAACGGGCGGCAGTTCTCTCGGCGGGTCGATCCATATTGCCTCTATGACACTTCGCTTCGCTGTGAGGCCCAGCGAAGGCTCAAGCGATGGTTGCATGACGGCCAGCAAACCGAGTGCGGTCAAGTTGATCGCGACCGCCGTACCCAGCGCCAATGCACGATTCCAGTCCGGCTGCTTCAGGTGCCCCACTGACGAAAGTGTCATCGCAGTACTCCTCAAACGTCGAACGTTGGTTGGAGTTCGCAGCCTGGCAAGACGCCGCGCTGCGGCCAGTTCCAGTTCGCGCCGAAATATGGAAATCCGCAATAGCTTGCGGACCGGCGGCGCGTCATCACAGGGGAACGGCGAAGGGCTCGATGCGGGGTTTAGATGGGTTCGCTCATTCGCACAGCACCTGCGAGCAAGAAAACCGGCGCTTCAGGCACGGCTCGCTAGGGCTGACCGACGATGACTTCATCGGCAGGGCGCCGGGCGAACAGACCCACGCAAACCACCCCGGCCCACTGGTTGAGTTCGGTTTCCAGCGCGACCGGATCGGTGATGCGCCAGCCGTGCACGTCTAGGATGACGTTGCCGTTGTCGGTGGTCACGCCTTCGCGCCAGACCGGCTGGCCACCCTTGGCGGCCAGCGCACGCGCGACCAGGCTGCGCGCCATCGGGATCACTTCGATGGGCACCGGAAACCGGCCCAGCACATCGACCTGTTTCGCCGCATCGATGATGCAGACAAAGCGTCGGCTGGCCGCCGCCACGATCTTCTCGCGCGTCAACGCGCCGCCGCCGCCTTTGATCAGACGTCGTGCGGGATCGCACTCGTCGGCACCATCAACGTAAAGATCCAGCGCGTCGCAATGATTGAGGTCGCTCACTTCGAACCCAAGACTGCGCAAATGCGCAGTACTGCGCTCGGAACTTGAGACCACGCCGGCAATGTCGTCGCGCAGGCGCGCGAGTCCTTCAATGAAAAACGCGACGGTGGAACCCGTGCCGATACCGAGCCACATGCCCGGTTGGACGAGGTCGAGCGCGCGCAGCGCAGCATCGCGCTTGGCGTCGTCTTGCGGGCGGACGGGACTCATCGCGGATTCTCGAGGCTGAGAATGAAACGCCAGAACGACTTTGCGACTGGCTGCACGGAAAGTCGACTGCCGCGCGCGAGGAGTGGCATGCCTTCGAGCTCCGGTTGGGCTTTCAATTCCGTCAAAGGAATGTGGCGCACAAGTTTGCGTACGAATGCAACGTCGACCATCCACCAGCGCGGCGCATCGAGCGTGGATTTGGGATCGAAATACTTGCTCGCGCGCTTGAACTGGGTGGGGTCGGGATACGCCTGATCCACCACTCGCGCGATGCCCGCGATACCGGGTTCCGCGCAATTGGAGTGGTAGATGAAAACTTCGTCTCCGTCGCGCATGCCGTCGCGCATGAAGTTGCGCGCCTGGTAATTGCGCACGCCGGTCCACGGCTCGCGTTTGCGGCGTGCCAGATGGTCGATGGAGAAGTCTTCAGGCTCGGTCTTCATCAGCCAATAGTTCATCGCGGGCGCGCCTGTGTGCGCGGCGCGCACTTGATCGCCTCGCGTTCCGTTACGACCCAATCCAGATCGACGTCCCATTCGGCCGAATCGCCAGCGTTGATCTCCTGGCATGCAAAAGCGACGCCGATCAGTAGCGGTGGTGGCTCCGCGTGTTGTCGGAAGGCGAAAGTGCGATCGTAGTAGCCGCCGCCGGTGCCGAGACGATGGCCCCGTCGATCGAAGCCAACAGTGGGCAACAAAACCACATCGAGTGCCGAGCCCTCCACCCTGGAGGCGCTTTGCGATTCCGGAATGCCAAAGAGATTTGCCGCTACCGGCTCACCCACCCGCCACGGTGCGAACTCGAGTGGACCGCTGCGCGACTCGGGCAGCACGGGTAGATAAAACGATTGCTCGGGGTTGCGATCAATTGCAGGCACGACCATCGAGAGCGGCAGTTCCCCCGCGACTGCCCAGTAACCGGCGATGCGTTTCGCCGCCGCGAAACCGGGGATCGATTCGAGCAGCTCCGCGACTGCGCGTGCGGCGTGGAAGCGCGCGGTACCGTCCAGCGCTGCTCGGCGCGCGCGCAGTTCGCGTCGCAAAGTCGCGCGTGCCTCAGTCATTCTCCACGAACCCCGGTTCCGCGATGCGAGCGCAACCGTCAGGCGAAAAAAGCGGCACCGCCGCCGTGCCGATGTCCACGCAACGACCTTGATCCGAACGGATCAGGTGGGAGGGCTCGCGAAGCATTGGGCTTTCCGCTCGTGACGGACTTGCACACCCGCTTCGATATCGCCGACCCGGTACCACTATTTAGGGTCAAGGCAAATGCAAACGTGGACTGTCGAACACGGCAGACGAGTGCCTGCGCTCATTGTATGAAGTGTGCGAGCGCGCCATCAAGCTTTCTCTGCAGGCTGGCGACATTCTCGCTCATGCTGCCGTCAGACATGCGCGCGTTCGCCGACAATTCGAGGAACTCGTGAGCGAGCGTCAAAGCGGCCATCACCGCCACGCGCTCGGTGTTCGAGCCACGCGACTGCGCGCGCAGGTCGCGCATGCGCCCGTCCAGCAAAGACGCAGCCGCGAGCAGCGCACCCTTCTCGTCGGGACCACAGGCGACGAGGTACTCGCGATCGAGGATGCTGACGTTGACCGGCTGCGATCCGCTGCTCGAAGACTCTGCGCTCATCCGTTCTGCTCCAGCGACTTCAGGCGATTGATCATGGCCTCCACGCGCGAGCGGGTCTGCTCGTTGCGCGCGATCAGGCCCGCGCGTTCCGTCATGAGGGATTCCTGGCTCGCGCGGAGGCTGCGGTTCTCGTCAAGGAGTCGCAACGCGAGCGCCGTGAGCTGGTCGACCTTGCGGCCGATCTCCTGGAGTTCACGCGTGGTCGGAGCCGGTTCGGTCATGCCGAAGCACGGTAGGCGAACCTCGTCGCATCGTCAACGGTGGAC
>JBKJND010000380.1:0-4388 GCA_046596095.1 Ahniellaceae bacterium
AGTGCAGCAAACCCGCGACGCCCGCGCTGTTTCCCATCTCCGCCACGGGTTGTCCGCCACTTACCTTTTGACCTTCAGTCACGAGGCGTTTGCGATTGAGTCCGTAAGCGCTCAGATATTCAGAGCCATGCTTGATGATGACGAGTTCGCCAAGGCCCACCAGCCCGTTGCCGCTGTACACCACCTCGCCATCGGCTGTGGCGTTGACTGGCGTGCCCGCAGGCCCTTGCAGGCGGATGCCCTGGCGCGCTTCGTCGGCGGCGGCATAGCGGCCCACCAGCGTGGCGGAATTCGGCCAGCGCCAACCAATGCCGCCCACCATGCGCGTAGGTGTGGCGCGGGTGGAGTAGCTCGAAGGTTCGGCTGGTGTTTGCGGCAACGCCGACGACGGCGGCACGGTTCGCATCGCGACGGATGGCGCGGATGGGCCTGGATCGACGAGGGCGGGCGCGGGTTGAGTGTCGTCGGCCACCGCCTCACGCACGCCTTCGTCGACCGCGATTGGAATGGCAGGCAGCGAGGCAACGGGAGGCGCGGTCGGCGATCCGGTCAAGCCGGGGTCGCTGTTCGATGTCGGAGCAGCCCCGGCGACGCGCCTCGCGGCATCGGACTCAGGTCGCGCCGGCGCAACGCCCATCGTGGCGTCAAGCGGATCATCGTCTGGGGGTATGGAGGGCATCTCATCGAAACGGGGCTCAGGCACGATTTCACGACCACGCGCCACGCGCAGCGGCTCCGTCGGGCCTGTTGCACGCGGCGCACGTGCCACTTCCGCAGCCGGGATCGATTCCGAGTTGCGCGCATGCTCGCTGCCAATGCGCAATCGTTGTCCGGGGTAAATCGTGTACGGTTCGGCCAGATCGTTCCACGCGATCAGCTCGCGCAAGTCGACCTGGTTGCGAAACGCGATGCCATACAAGGTGTCGCCGCGTTGCACGCTGTAGATCCTCGATGCCACCGACCGCATCGATGCGTCGTCACGCTTCGCTACTGCCCGCGGAGTTTCCTCACTGGCGGTGATTGTGGTCGTAGTGGTACATCCGATCGAAAGCAAAGACACCGCAAGCGCGACGCACGGCCCGAACGATTGCAACCGCGGGAAAGTCATCTGCATCTGTCGCTCCTCAAAACCTGACATTCCAGTACCCCGTCAGTCCGTCCCGTCGTGCACGCTGCGTCACGGGCGAGTCTCACTTCTTCAGCACGATGTACAGGATCAACAAGGCCAACAGTGCGAGTGCAGCCCAACCGATTGGTTCCACGTACCGCCTGAGCGTACGCTCCGCACGTTCGCCGCCGAGGCGGATCGCACCCGCGACCAGAAATACACGCTTGCCGCGCCCAATGATCGCTCCCGCGAGGAACGGTATCAGCGGCATCCCGACCGCGCCTGAGGCGATAGTCAGGAGTTTGAAGGGGATCGGCGTGAAGCCGCCGATCAACAACAACCAGAATCCGTTCTTGATGGCATGTTCTTTGACCTCTAGGAACGTGTCCCAGTATCCGAGGCGGTGGAGCCAGGGCTCCAGCAGGTCGAATGCGTAGTGACCGAGTGCGTAGCCGACCAGAGCACCCAGGGTCGACGCGGCCAAACTCACGGTCGCGAACCAGAACGCCCGCTTGGGTTGCGCCAGCGACATCGGCGCGAGCATGACCTCCGGCGGTATCGGGAAAATCACCGCCTCGATGAAGCTGATGAATGCGAGCCACCAGGTGGCGTGACGATGCTGCGCCCAGATCAGCGCGCGGTTGTACATCGGCTCGAAGAGTTTCATTCGTCTGAGCCTTTCATGCGCTGACTCCATGACGCAGCGGCACAAAACTCACGCCGCCCAGATCGTCTTCGACGTCGCCTTCCGCAAGGCGACGAATGCGACGCAACCGTTGTGCGCCAGGCAGGCCCACCGGCGCCACCAGCACACCATCGGGCGCAAGCTGATCGAGCCAGTGCGGCTCGATTGCCGCGCCTGCCGCGGTGACGATGATGCCGTCGAAAGGCGCGGCTTCGCTCCAGCCCAGCGCCCCGTCGTCGTGACGCGCGCGTACGTTCTTGATGCCCAGCGCATGCAGCCGACGACGCGCCTGACGCAGCAGCGCGCCGATGCGCTCGATCGTGTAGACCTGCTCGACCAGCGGCGCGAGAACCGCAGCCTGATAACCGGAGCCTGTTCCAACCTCGAGTACTTTCCGCCGCGGGCCATGCTCGAGCAAAGCTTCCGTCATGCGCGCCACGACCCAGGGTTGAGAAATCGTCTGCCCCTGCCCGATCGGCAATGCGGTGTCTTCGTAGGCGCGGCTGCCGAGCGCCTCCTCGATGAACAAATGCCGTGGCAGTGAGCCGATCACGCGCAAGACGCGATGGTCCTTGATGCCCTCGCTGCGCAAGCGCTCGACCAGCCGATCGCGCGCGCGTTGTGAGGTCATGCCGAGGCCGACGGAATCGGTCGCCGCCATCATCGGTCGCCGAGGACGTCTTGCAGCGGATCGATCCAGCTCGCCACGGATTCGAGCGCCTGGTAGCGCGTGAGGTCGACATGGATCGGCGTGATTGAAATGTAGCCTCGGCGGACCGCATCGAAATCGGTGCCGGGACCCGCATCCTGCTCCGCGCCGGCAGGACCGATCCACCAGATCGGATAGCCGCGCGGATCCCGCTGCACCACGCTTTTCTCGGAGCGGTGGCGATTGCCGAGGCGGGTCGCCTCGAACCCGCGAATCTGTTGCCAGGGCACGTCCGGCACATTGACGTTGAGAATCGTGTCGGCCGGCAATTGCGCGGTCTGCAGGCGCTGGATGATCGCGACCGTCGCGCGTGCGGCGGTGTCGAAGTGCTGCGCACGATGATCGCGCGTCACCAGCGATACCGCAATCGCTGGAAGCCCCAGAAATCGCCCTTCCATCGCCGCTGCAACCGTGCCGGAATAAATCACGTCGTCGCCGAGATTCGCGGCGTTGTTGATGCCCGAAACGACGATATCGGGATCGTCATCGAGCATGCCGGTCAGCGCCAGGTGCACGCAATCGGTCGGGGTCCCCGCGACACGATAGAAACCGTCGCCGAGCGGCACCACCCGCAACGGTGCGTCAAGCGTCAGCGAGTTGGAGGCGCCGCTGCGGTCGCGATCGGGCGCCACGACGGTTACCTGACCCAACACCGCCAGATGGCGCGCCAGCGTGCGGATGCCGGGCGTGTCGACACCATCGTCATTACTCACCAGAACGTGCATGGAAGGGTGCGGACAGGAGGATCGCAATGATAGCGGACTGCGACGCTGCTCCGTTCGACGCAAGGGCGATTCGCGCACGATTGGTCGTACTCTCTCCCGCATGAGCAAGTCACCACGCAAGCCGGGCCCGCGCCTGGCGCGCCGCGCGCGGGCACCACTCGATGAACCGGTCAGTGCAAGCGACCAATCGTTGTTCCGGGACGCCATCGGTCCGCTGCGGATGATTGAGCCCGTCGCGCCGCTGCCTCGCAGCGACCCACCCGCGCCGAACGCTCGCATGAGCGAGGCCGACGAACGCGCGGTCGTCGACGAACTGCTGACACACCCTCTCGATGCATTGTCGATGGAACTCGGCGATCCGCTGCGCTACCTCAAGGCGGGCACGTCACCGCGCCTGTTGCGTCAACTTGGACGCGGCACGTTTGCGGTACGCGACGAATTCGACCTGCACCACATGACTGCAGCGGTGGCGCGCGGATCGCTCGCGCGATTCCTCGACGAATGCATCCGGGAACAGCGGCTTTGTGTACGCATCGTGCACGGCAAGGGATTGCGATCGGGGAGCCGTGGCCCGGTACTCAAGGCGCTTGTTGATCAAGTCTTGCGGCGGCGCGGGGATGTGCTGGCGTTCCGTTCGGCGCAATCCCGCGATGGCGGCAGTGGCGTGGTTGTCGCGCTTCTGCGAGGGCGAAGCAGTCGCTGAGTCTTTGCGGGGGCAAAATATCCCGATGGCTCATTCAAGAGCCCTTCAACCGCCTCTCCACCGCCCGTCGGCCTGGTACTGCGGCCGAAGGGCGGCGCAAACGATCAGTCGATCCCAACCTGCTCGGTGCGCGAAAAGCGAATCTTCTTGGTTGGCCTGTTAACCCAAACGACCAAATGACCACTCTGGGCGGCTTGCGCCTCGACGCGATTGATCTTCCGATAGTCGATGTTGTCCTCAAACGTCGAACGCTTGGCATAAGCGCCCCTGGCCATCGAATCGTCGGTCATGCACCCGGTAGTCATCAACAAGGCCGCGCACGCGGCCAGTACCAGCGACGGAATACGCATTTTGACCCTCCGCTCTGCAAAGGACGACGGCACCTTGCCGCCGCCAGAAGCAATCTCCGAATCGGTCGGAGGTGCACTAACTCTATTCCTCTGGGCCAGCAAGTCCAG
>JBKJND010000047.1:0-2566 GCA_046596095.1 Ahniellaceae bacterium
GAGGGGCCGAGATTGCTTCGGGTCAACCGCTTGCGTTGCGGCAAGTTCAGCCCCTCATCCGGCGCTGCGCGCCACCTTCTCCCGCGGGGAGAAGGGTAGAGCCGTCACGGCGTGAACTCGAATAGTCGAGAGAGAGATGCGGCGATCGTGATGCGCACTTACGCTCGCATCGAGGACATTCCCGCGGAAGGGTGGGACGCGCTCGACGACACGGGACATCCGTTCACGCGACACGCATTCCTGCACGCGCTCGAAGCGTCGGGCTCGGTGCGCGTGGATGCGGGTTGGTTGCCGCAGCACTTGACGTTGTGGCGCGGTGGCGAGCTGATAGCGGCAGCGCCCGCCTATCGCAAGCTCAACTCGCACGGCGAATTCGTGTTCGACCAGGGTTGGGCGCATGCGGCCGCTCAGGTCGGCATCGAGTACTACCCGAAATTGCTGTTGGCAGTGCCCTACTCGCCCGTTACGGGTCAGCGTCTACTCGCACGCGACGCCGCGGCGCGCGAGTTGATGGCGCGGAATCTGACCCAGGTAGCCGAATCCCTCGATACATCGAGCGTGCACGTCAACTTCGGGCAGCCGCAGGATCTTGCTGCGCTCGACGCAGCCGGCTTCATCGCACGCCACGATGTGCAGTTCCACTGGCGCAACGATTCCGGTTGGCGCGACTGGCAGGATTTCTCCGGTGCGTTGTCTTCGAAGCGGCGCAAGAACATCCGCCAGGAGCGTGCGCGCGTGCTCGAGGACGGCTGGCGCTTCGAGCGGCTCGAAGGTCACGCGATTACCGCAGATGTGCTCGACACCGCTTACGCCTTGTACCGCCAGACCTTCTCGGACAAGTACAACCACGCCGCGCTCACGCGCGATTTTTTCGCGCGCGCGCACGCAGCGATGCCAACGGCGCTCATGATCGTGCACGCCCGCAATCCAGCAGGTACCAACGCTGTCGCAATTTGTGTGCAGTCGCCGACCACGTTGTACGGCCGCTATTGGGGCAGCGAGATCGAGGCACCGGGCCTGCATTTCGAAACCTGCTACTACCAGGGCATCGAGCACTGCCTCGCCAGCGGACGCACGCTGTTCGAGCCCGGCGCGCAAGGCGAACACAAACTTGCGCGTGGTTTCCTGCCGGTGATCACGCAGTCGCGACATTGGCTGCGCGACCAGCGGCTGCACCAGGCCGTCGCGCAAGCGATGCAGTCGGAACGCAAGCACGTTGCGCGCTATCGCGACGACCTGCTCGCGCATTCGCCATTCGCCGGGCAGCGCATGTGAATCTGTATCGCCTCGGAAGCGCTGAAAACGCGCTGTTCCCAAATCCGGACACGGCGCAAAGCGAGCCGGATGGATTGCTTGCATGGGGTGGCGATCTTGCGGTCGGACGGCTGCGCAGCGCGTATGCGCAGGGAATCTTTCCCTGGTATAGCGAGGGCCAGCCGATTCTGTGGTGGTCGCCAGCGCAGCGCGCGGGCTTCGATCCAAAATCGATGCACATACCGCGGCGACTCCAACGCTGGTTGCGAAGCTGCCCCTGGACGCTCGCCACCGACACGCGCTTCGACGAAGTCGTGACTGGGTGTGCGGCGCCGCGCCGCGACGACGGCGGCACGTGGATCCTGCCGGAAATGCGCAAGGCCTACAGCGCGCTGCATCGCGCCGGCGACGCGCACAGCATTGAGGTGCTGGACGGCAATCGCCTCGTCGGTGGACTGTACGGCGTCGCCAGCGGCGGCGTGTTTTGCGCCGAATCCATGTTCAGTGCCGAGACCCACGCCTCAAAAGTCGCGCTGCTCGCTCTCGCGGGTCTGTGGGCGCGAACCGGTGGCGTATGGATCGACGCGCAGATTCCCTCCGCGCACCTTGCGGCCCTTGGTGCGGTGACGATCTCACGAGATCGCTACCTTGCCTTGCTCTCGGATCACACCGCCCACGTGTCATGGCCGCGAATCGACTTGGCGGCTGCAACGCTGTTGTAGAGCTGCGCGACGCACTCTGAGTCCCTCTCCCGGAGGGAGAGGGAAGAAGTACGGGTTGGCGAAGCCGCTCAGGCGAGGAGCGCGGCGACGGCGGCCTTCAACGCATCGGGGAGGTAAGGTTTTTGCAGGACGGGAGAATCGTGGAAGTCGGCGGGCAAGCCCTCGCGACCGTAGCCCGACGCGAACACGAACGGCACGCCGAGATCGCGCAATTTCAGGGCCACCGGAAAGACTTCGACGCCGTTGAGGTTGATGTCGAGGAGTGCCGCATCGATCACGTCGTTGGCAGCCACCAGCGCCAGCGCCGTATCCACGCGCGCAGCCTTGATAACGCGATAACCGGCGTTCGACAAAATATCCTCGACCAGCATCGCCACGAACATCTCGTCCTCGACCACCATCACGAGGCGCCCATGCGCGGGTGTTGCAATATTCATGACAGCGGCTCCACCAGTGGCACTTCGATCCTACAAATAACGCCTTCGGGGTCGAAGTCGAGTGAAACGGTGTCATTGAGATCAAATGCAACGCCTTCAGAAATCATGCAAAAGCCAAAGCCGCGCGGCTTTGGCTTTTGCATGATTTCTGAA
>JBKJND010000057.1:0-7117 GCA_046596095.1 Ahniellaceae bacterium
TGTCGCTGCGCAACGGCATGCCGAATCCTCGATGGTTCAAAGAGCGCAGCATGATCGCGCAGGACGCTGCCGTGCGCACCAGATTCGTGCGATTCTCGCCGAGCCATCAATCGCGTACGGACATGCAGCGATGCGAACCACGAAACGCCGCACGACCGGGAAGTGGTGCTGCATGGTCTTCAGCGCGTTGTCGCTTGCGTTCCCCGCGCACGCCGGGCCAACCGTCCGCCCCTTGTTCTCGCACTTCGGCATCGAGCAGGGACTCCCCTCCAGCTACGTCAACCAGATCGCACAGGATCGCGCGGGATACCTCTGGATCGCGACGGCAGATGGGCTCGCGCGCTACGACGGCGTTGAGTTCAGCACGGTCCGGCGTGGCCGCGACGGTGGCGATGAGTTGGGCGGCACCGCCGTTGAAACCGTGTTCGTCGATTCCAGCGACCGTCTCTGGATCGGCACCGAAGGCGGCGGGCTGGCGGTGCTTGACTCCGAGCGCAGACGACTGCGGCGGGTTGGAGTGGGAACCGCCGCGCACCCGCTTGCAGAGGCGGACGTCTGGGCGCTGGGCGAGGATCGCCTGGGTCGCATCTGGGTCGGCGCGTACGACTCCGGCATCCACCGCGTCGATCCGAAAACGCTGGAGATAACCGGCGCGCGTCACGATCCGGATAATTCCCGCAGTCCTGCGAGCGATCATGTCCTCGCAATCGCAGGTGCCAAAGACGGATGGTTGTGGGTCGGCACGACCGCAGGTCTCGACGTTATCGATGCGCGCGACGCAGTGGGCGCTCCGCAAATTGCGAAGCACCTGCTGGCGGGCGAGATCATTATCTCGCTCGCGATCGAGCCCGATGGCAGCGTGCTTGCCGGAGGCCGCGGCAAGGTCTGGCGCATTCCTCGCGACCCGGGCGGACCAGGAACACCCGGGCTGCTCCGCATCGTCACGCTGCCGCCGACGGCACTGGTGCAAAGTCTGGTGCGCGACGACGCCGGCGCGTTGTGGATACTGACTCGACAACACGGGGCCTTGCGCATCGACCGCGACGGTCGGGAGCAAGTCGTTGCTGCCCAGCCGGGGTTGCCGTTCGCGCTGCCGACACGTGAGTTGTTGCACGGCTTGCGCGATCGCGAAAACAACCTCTGGTTCGCGACCAATGGCAACGGTTTGCAACAGATCCGCGCCGGCTGGCGCAACTTCACGTTGCTCCGCGACCAATCACCGGACGCCCGCGCTGCGGAAGCGGGCCGATGGACCGGCGCGACGCGCTGTCCGGATGGCGATACCTGGTTGTTGCGCCGGCACGGGCCGTTGCTGCGGTTGGATCGCGCAACCGACCGTGTGGTCAACGAGCGCGATGAAGCAGCCGGCTTTGCCGCGTGGCCGGCCCGCGCTTTCGGGGCGCTCGAGTGCGACACGAGAGGCGCGCTATGGTTTGGTACGCGCGATGGCGTGCTGCGTTTCGATCCGCGCTCGGGGCAATTGCGCGACTGGCTGCCGCGCCCCGGCCATGAGCCGTTGCAAGGATTGGTGGAGCTGCTCTGGGCCGACGCCGACGGTTCGGTCTGGGCCGCTACTCAAGGCGCGGGCCTCACGCGGTTCGATGGCACCGATGGCGCGCCGCAACAGTTTGCGGGTGGTGATCGAGGATTGCGAGTGGTTGAAACCGAACAGATCGGCAGGGCGCCAGACGGTTCGCTGTGGACGGCTGGCGACGGCGGCATCGATCGCCTTGCCGCAGGATCGGAAAACTTCGCGCCGATGGCTGGCGTGCCCGCCGGCATCGTGCATGCGTTCGCGTTTGCTGCGGACGGGTCGGTGTGGCTGCATTCGCGCGAAGGATTGCTGCACGCGCGCGTCGTGGGTGCTTCCCTCGATCCCATTGCGCGCTATGGCCCTGCGCAAGGTCTCGAGCGAATGGAAATCGGCGCGCTGATTTGCGACGCCAACGGCTTCGTGTGGCTGCTCGGCGGACGCGGAGTTCGGCGGTTCGATCCCGGATCCGGGCAATGGCGTCGATTCGGTGCTGGCGATGGACTTGGAGTGGGCGAGATGTCGCTCCGCCCCGCCAACACTTACGCCGACGGCACGACCCTTGCGCTCAGCACGCTTGGCGCCATCGAATTCAATCCCACCCGCATTGCCGACAACCGATTCGCGCCCAGGCTGCAGGCGCAATCCATCAGCATCGATCGCGGCGTCGGTACGTTGGCCTTGCCCGCCACGGGTTCGTTTCGACTGGCCTATGACGACCACGATTTGACGGTGCGCGTGCGCGCGCTGTCGCTGGTCGATCCGGGCGCCAATCGCTATCGCTTCCGGCTGGAACCTTTCGATGGCGAATGGCGCGACGGCGGCGCGGACGGTTCGCGCGTTTTTTCGAGCCTGCCCGCCGGCGACTACGCCTTGCGGTCCCAAGGCGCCAACAACAACGGTGTGTGGAGCGAGCCGCTGCACCTGCGCTTCACGGTGACAAGTCCGCCGTGGCGCAGCCCCGCGGCGCTGGTTCTGTACGCCGCTGCGGTCGCACTGCTGATGGTATTGCTGGTGCTGCAGCAACGCTGGCGCTGGCAACGACGCCACGCGCTCGCCTTGAACGAGGCGCGACGCGAAGCCGCCGAGCGCGCGAATCAGGCCAAGAGCGATTTTCTGGCCGACGTGGCGCATGAAATCCGCACGCCGATCAGTGGCATGAGCGGGATGAGCGATCTGCTGGCACGCACCGCGCTCGATCCACAGCAGCATCGTTACGTCACGCGCATTCGCGGTGCCATCGACATGCTGCATCAGCTCATCAACAACCTCCTCGACCTCGCGCGCATCGAATCCGGCCGTGTGGAATTGACGCCGACGCCGACCGACGTGTGCGCCTTGCTGCAGGAATTGATCGATGTGGAGTCGCCCGTGGCAGCGGCGAAGGGCGTGACACTTGAACTCGATTGCGACGCGTCGCTGCCGAGCCGCGTATCGGTCGATCCACTTCGTTTGCGTCAAGTGCTGCTGAATCTGCTCGGCAATGCACTCAAGTTCATCGAGGGCGGTGAGGTGCGACTCCGCGCGGATTGCCCCACGCCCCAGTGGTTGCGCCTGCGCGTCATCGACACCGGCCCCGGCATGTCCGCGGCCACGCTCGCCCGTCTGTTCACGCGCTTCGCGCAGGCCGACGGCACCGTGTCGCAGCGACACGGTGGCAGCGGACTCGGTCTGGTGATCGTGCGGCAATTGGTGGAACTCATGCGCGGACGCCTCGACGTCGACAGCGCGCCCGGTGTAGGCAGTACGTTTACGGTGGAACTGCCGTTGCTGGAACCGGCTGCGGAGACTGCGGACGCTGAGGGCCGCGCGCAGGTAGTGCAAGTCTTGTCGCCGATTCTGGCTGCGCCCGTCGCCGCGACACAACTGTTGCTCGTGGAGGACGACGCAATGTTCGCCGAAGCACTGATGGAATCGTTGCAAAGCGAAGGCTTCGAAGTGCGACATGCGGCCAATGGACTCGCCGCATTGGCGCTGCTCGACACCACCCGCTTCGACGCAGCGCTGATCGACTTTGACCTGCCTGGCTTGAGCGGATTTGAGCTTACACGCATGTTGCGGGCGAACGGATCGACACTGCCGATTATCGGCATCAGCGCACGAGCCGACGCAGACGCGGCAAACGACGCGGCGACGGCCGGCATGAACCTCTTCCTGTGCAAACCCGTCGACGCGCCGCAACTGCGCGCCGCGCTCGCCGAGTTGATGCCGCCTCGCGAGATTTAGGGCAGGTCGGCTATGCCGACCTGACGGTTGATCGCGAATCCCTGTCAGGTCGCTGGCGCGACCTGACCTACAAAACCGCGCGGCTGAGGTCGTGGACGGCGTCGACGAGCACGGCAACGTTGTCGGGGTCGACGGTCTGTGCGATGCCGTGGCCGAGATTGAACACGTGTCCGGGACCTGCGCCGTAGCTCGCGAGCACGCGCCCGACTTCCTCGCGCAGCGCAGCCGGGTTAGCGAACAGTGCGCCGGGATCCAGGTTGCCCTGCAACGCCACGCGGCCACCGGTGCGCGCGCGCGCTTCGGCCAGATCGCAGGTCCAATCGACGCCGACGCCTTCCGCGCCGCTCGCGGCCAAGGCTTCGAGATGCGTCTGGTTGCCGCGACCGAACAGGATCAGCGGCGTGCGTTGCGCCCCCTCGCCACGCTTCAGCTCCTGCGCAATTTGCTCCAGATACGGCAGCGAAAACTCGCGGTACTGCGCGGGCGTCAACATGCCGCCCCACGTATCGAACACCATCAGCACCTGCGCGCCAGCGGCGCGTTGCGCAGCGAGGTAGGCGATCACCGCCGCCGTGTTCACGGCCAGCAGCCGATGCAGTGCGGCTGGCTCGTTCCACGCCATTGCCTTGATGCGTGAAAATGTCTCACTGCCGCCACCCTCGACCATGTAGCAAGCGAGCGTCCAGGGTGAACCGGAAAATCCAATCAGCGGAACCCGGCCCGCGAGTGCCGCGCGCGTGGTGCGCAGCGCGTCCATGACGTAACGGAGCTCATCCTCGGGATCCGGGACGCCGAGGCGATCGACATCAGCCACGCTGCGAATCGGGCGCTCGAACTTCGGGCCTTCGCCGTCGACAAAATGCAGACCCAATCCCATCGCATCAGGAATGGTGAGGATGTCGGAAAAAATAATCGCCGCGTCCAGATCGTATCGATCCAGGGGTTGCAGCGTGACTTCGCAGGCGAGTTCGGGCGTCTTCGCCAGCGCAAGAAAACTGCCAGCGCGCGCGCGTGTGGCCCGATATTCCGGCAGGTAACGACCGGCCTGACGCATCAGCCAAACCGGCGTTGCATCCACCGGTTCGCGCCGCAGCGCGCGCAGCAGCCGGTCGTTCGCAGGAGGAGTATCGATCGGATTCATGCGGCTCCGCGGCGCGTGCCGCCTACTGGACAAAGACGCCGCGAAAGCGGACTCACCGATAGCCTTGTGGCGCATCCGCGCCGCGTGTGAACATCACCTGGAATCCGCGCTCCGTCTGCTGCGAGCGCACTGCTTCGAGCGCCGCCTCAGCCTGCTCCTGATCGAGGTGCATCGAACGCTTGGTCGACGTGCGCATGCCCATCTGGCCCCATTCGCGCAGCAGTGTCCAGCCGCCGAACAAATCCTGTTGCAGGGTTAGCTGAAAAAAACGTGGTGGTTCGGTGCCCGCAGGTGGTCGTTGCATGAAAATGCGCATGCGGCAGATTGTAGCCGACGCACTTGCGGCGTCCGGAGCAATGGTGCGCTCTCTGGTGCCGCAGCCGGGCAAGCTCGACTCTACAAGGGCTGAGGTTGCGAGCTCTTGTAGAGCGGAGCTTGCTCCGCTGGCGGTACCTGCAACACCTCGATCACCGAACTTTGCGGCACGTCATCAACCACCATCGCTTGACCAATGCCGCGCCAAAGCACGAAGCGAAGCGCGCCGCCCAAGGCTTTCTTGTCCAGCGACATCGCCTCGAACAGCGCGTCGGCATCGAGTTCAGGCGGCGGCGCAACGGGCAGCCCGAACGACGTCAATAATCGTTCAAGTCGCTGCGCATCGGAGCCTTGTGCGAGCCCGAGCGCCGTCGACAGGCGCGCGGCCTGCACCATGCCGATGGCAACGGCTTCGCCGTGGAGCAGCGTGCCGTAACCCGTCAGCTGCTCGAGCGCATGTCCAAAAGTGTGACCGAAATTGAGCAGCGCGCGTGCGCCGGCTTCGCGCTCGTCGCTCGCGACCACGCGCGCCTTGTGCGCGACGCTCCGCGCCACTGCATGCGCCAGTGCCGCGCCCTCGCGCGCGAGCATCGCCGACGCGTTGGTCTCGAGCCATGCGAAGAACTCCGCGTCGCCGATCGCGCCGTACTTGACGATTTCCGCGCAGCCCGCCCGAAGTTCGCGATCGGGCAACGTATCGAGCGTTGCGAGATCGGCGATCACCAGCGACGGCTGATGAAATGCGCCGACCAGATTCTTTCCTTGCGGCAGGTTGACACCCGTCTTGCCGCCGACCGCGCTGTCGACCATCGCCAGCAACGTCGTCGGCACCTGCACGAAACGCACGCCGCGCATCCAGCAGGCCGCTGCGAATCCGGCGAGATCGCCGATGACGCCGCCTCCAAGAGCGATCACGGTGCCGTCACGCGTCAGCCTGGCCTCGGCCAGCGCCGCGAAAATTCGCTCCGCAGTGCCGAGGGTTTTCGCGGATTCGCCGTCCGGGAGCACCAGCACGGTCGCGACTTCGCGCAACGAGCCGAGCAGCGGCGCGAGATACCAGCGCGCGACGATTGCGTTAGTCACGACCAGCACGCGGCTACCCGCAGGCAACAGCGATTGCCACGCCTGCCCACCGGTCAACAAACCGCTGCCAATAAAGACTGGGTACGAACGGTCGCCCAGCGCCACGTCCACGCGCACCGATGCACCGCTTCCTTTACTCATCGCGCAATGCCTGACTCCATCGCATTGGCAGGTCCCGCATCAATCTGGCGGCCTGTTCGACAACAGGTCCGTCGTCGACCGCAAATCGCAGATCGGCGGCCTCCGCGTACAACGGGTCGCGCTGCGCCGCGAGTTCGGCCAGGCGTGCGCCAGGATTCGGTGCACGCATCAGCGGACGCGAGCCATCGCCGTTCAATCGCCTCTCAAGCAGATCGGGAGGCGCATCGAGCCAGACCACAAATGCGCGGTCTCGCAACAGTTCACGATTGCGCGCCGCCAGCACCACGCCACCGCCACAGGCGACGATCTGGCTCTCGGTGGCGAGTACCGCCTCCAGCGTGGCGTTTTCCTGCGCGCGAAAATGCGCTTCACCAAAACGATCAAAGAGGTCCGAGACCGTGATGCCAGACGCTAATTCGATTTCGCGATCAAGATCGCGCACCGGCAACGACAGCGCTGTGCCAAGGCAGGCCGCAAGGGTGCTCTTGCCCGCCCCCATGGGGCCAATAAGTGCCAGGTTGCCGGCGGAAGACATCGACCAGGATGTTAGCATTGCGCGCTTCGAAGCCGCCTCAGACCCCCGCGCATGACCCGCTTCATCGTTGTCTTTCTGGTGCTGCTCGGCGGCCTGTTCACGCTCGAAGTGCTGCAACCCGTGGAACGCTGGGTCATCGACCCGT
>JBKJND010000141.1:0-2913 GCA_046596095.1 Ahniellaceae bacterium
GATGCCGGCGTCAGTCGATGGGCGGCAGGCGCGCCTCGATGAGTTCGCGCGCGCGGGCCCAGTCGATGCTGTCGGCATCGAAATCCGCGTCCGCATGCCCTTCGAGCAGTTCGCGCAGGATGCCTGCCTGTGTCTCGCCGCGAGCCCTCGCCACCGCATACGGAATGCGGCGGAAGGTGACCATGGCGTAGCGCGGCACGAACCGTTCCGGCAATCGCTCGGCGAGCTCGGCTTCCAGCGCGCGCTGTCTCAGGAAATCCGCATCGTCGACGCGATCGCGCATCTCGAGGTAATTTTCGACCGCCATGTCGGCGATCGCATCCGCATTCGGCTTGCGCCGTCGCTGGAATTCGGCGAACACCTGTGCCCAGTCGTCCTCGCCGCCGAGCAGCGCATCGAGTTCGGCGCAGTCCTCGAAGGCGCAGTTCATCCCCTGGCCGTGGAACGGCACGATCGGGTGGGCCGCGTCGCCGAGGATCAGTGCCTCCCCGCGCAGGTGCCATTGGTCAACGCGCAAAGTGCCCAGCGCACCGACCGGATTGGCGGCGAAATCCTGGTCGAGATCGGGCATCAACGGCAATGCATCGGCGAACTCCGCGGCGAAAAGCGCACGCGCGCCGGCGGGATCGCACACGCTCTCGAAGCTCGGATGCGGACCCGTATTCGGCAGGAACAGGGTGACGGTGAAGCTGCCTTCGGTATTCGGCAATGCAATGGCCATGTAGTGGCCGCGCGGCCAGATGTGCAGCGCATTGCGCTCGAGCCGGAAGCCGCCGCCTTCCGCGGGCGGGATCTCGAGTTCCTTGTAGCCATGGCCGAGCGGCTCGAAGCGCTCGCCGAGGTCAATTTCGCGACCGATGGCGTCGCGCACTGCGGATCCCGCGCCGTCGCATCCGATGGCGAGCGTTGAGGTCACCACGCGTTCGCTTCCGTCGCGCTCATCGACAATGTGCAGGCGATGATTTGTGCAGTCGATGCGTTCGACCCGTTGCCGGAAGTGGATCGTCGCGCCGCATCGCTCCGCAAAATCCAGCAGCAGTCCGTTCAAGCGGCCGCGGTTGATCGACCAGATCACCTCGCTGTCGTCGCGACCGTAGCGCAGCAGTCGCGTCGAGCCATCCCGCGCATGCACGCAGCGGCCGCGCATCATCACTGCATTCGCCAGCACCTCCCGCTCGATGCCTGCGCGGCGCAGTGCGTCGAGCCCGCGTTCTGCCAGCGCAAGGTTGATCGAGCGCCCCCCGCCAACGTCTGTCAGACGAAGATCGGCGCGGCGCTCGTAGATCGTCACCCTGAAACCACGGCGCGCCAGCAGACCCGCCATTAGCGCGCCCGCAAGTCCGCCTCCAATGAGATCGATGGATGTTCCGCGCATGCTCGTCCTCCTGATTTCCGACACTGTCGGCAACGCCGGTCGTGAAAGCAACCGTTTACGCGACCGCATCGCATCGCGTCCTGCGGCAACGCTTACAATCCGCAGCAGCGACCACAGGCTCCGGCATGACCCAACGCAAATATTTTGGAACCGACGGCATCCGCGGACGCGTCGGCGTCGAGCCGATCACGGCCGACTTCATGTTGCGCCTGGGCGCCGCGATCGGGCGCGCGCTGGCGCGGGAGGGCGCGCGCACCGTGCTGATCGGCAAGGACACACGCATTTCCGGCTACATGTTCGAGTCGGCGCTGGAAGCGGGCCTGACCGCCGCGGGGATCGACGTGCAGTTGCTGGGTCCGATGCCGACTCCGGCCATCGCACACCTCACACGCACCTTCGACGGCGGTGCCGGCATCGTCATCAGCGCGTCGCATAACCCGTATCTCGACAACGGCATCAAACTGTTCTCAAGCCGCGGCGAGAAGCTTTCGGACGCGGTCGAAGCCAGCATCGAGCAGGAACTCGAGCAGCCGTTCGCTACGGTTTCAGCGCATCAGCTTGGCAGGGTGCGGCGCGTTCCCGACGTCGAGGGACGTTACGTGGAATTCTGCAAGAGCACCGCGCGCGGGCTCTCGCTTGCGGGTATGAACGTGGTGGTCGATTGCGCACACGGCGCGACCTATCGCGTGGCGCCTGCGGTGCTTGCTGAACTCGGTGCCAACGTCCACGCGATTGGCGTGGAGCCCGATGGACTCAATATCAATCTCGGCTGCGGTGCGACCGATCTGGCCCTGCTGCAGCGCACGGTGCGGGAACGCGAAGCCGATATCGGCATCGCCTTCGACGGCGACGGAGATCGGCTGATGATGGTCGACCGCGCCGGCAACGTGCAGGACGGCGACGCGCTCATGTACGTCATCGCGGCCCACTGGGCGAGCACGCGCAAACTGACGGGGCCGGTGGTCGGTACGCTCATGAGCAATCTTGGATTGGAGCAAGCGATCACGGCGTTAGGCCATGATTTTCTGCGCGCGCGCGTCGGCGATCGCTACGTGCACCAGATGATGAAGGACGAACACGCGTGGCTCGGCGGTGAAAGTTCGGGCCACATCCTCTGCCTCAACAAGACCACGACAGGCGACGGCATCGTAAGCGCGCTGCAGGTTTTGCAGGCTTTGCAGGCGGGCGGGCGATCGCTGCATGAGGCCGTGGAACCCATGCGACGCTTGCCGCAAACTACGGTCAATATCCCCATCGCTGCCAGTGCGCGTCCGCTCGAACGCGATTCCGTCATCGCGGCTCTGCGCAGCGTTGAGGCGTCACTTGCCGGGCGCGGTCGCGTGATCCTGCGCGCTTCGGGAACCGAGCCGCTGGTGCGTGTGACGATCGAGGCAGAGGATGCTTCGGAAGTCGAGCGCCTTAGCCAACAACTGGCAGATGCCGTACGCGCTGCGGCGTGACCTGCGATTGCTCTTCCTGGAAAATAGCCATGACCGCACATATTCCGACACTCGACATTCGGCGCTTCGATACAGCGG
>JBKJND010000327.1:0-2871 GCA_046596095.1 Ahniellaceae bacterium
AATAGTCGCGCCACTGGCGCGACCCGCCGAGCGCACGCACATGGAAGTGCGGGCCGGACGCCCAGCCGCATGGACGCATGCTTGCCACGTACATAAACAGCGGCGGGCAGTGCCCGCCCTACAACAGCCGACCGTCGCGCCGCTTCCGCAAACTCAAACGGCGTTCCGGTCCGTTTCAGGCACCTTGCTATGATCGCGCGTTGCGGGCGCTGGGCTCGAACGGAGTAGCTGCGTGCTGGAATTACTGCAGGCTGGCGGTTGGGCCATGGCGCCCATCGTCTTGTGTTCGGTGGTGTTGCTGGCGATGACGATCGAGCGCCTGTGGGCGCTGCGCCGAAGCGCGGTGATGCCGCCACAATTGCGCCCGCAAGTACGCGACTGGGTGCGTGGCGGTCGTATTGATCCTGCGCACCTTGAGGAACTCGATCGCGGCTCGCCGCTGGGCGCACTGTTTGCAACCTATCTGCGCGCGCGACCGCGTGGCCGTCAGGTGCTGCGCGAGCGCGTCGAGGATCGCGGCCGCGGCGTCATGCACGATCTCGAACGTTTTCTCGGCGCCATCGGCACCATTGCTTTGATCTCACCGTTACTCGGCTTGCTCGGGACCGTCATCGGCATGGTGCGCATGTTTTTCGCGATCATGACTTCGGGTGCTGGCGACACGTCTGCGCTTGCGGGCGGTATCGGCGAGGCACTGATCTGCACCGCAGCGGGTCTGGTGGTGGCAGTGCCGGCCTACGTGCTGCATCGCTGGCTGCGCGGCCGCGTCGCCGACTACGGAGTGCTCATGGAGCGCGAACTCGGGCGCCTCGATGAGGAGCTAGATCCGCCGCCAGCGACGACCTCGGCTGCAAACGTTACTGCCGCCGTGCACGATGCGGGCCCCGCCGCGATCGCGCGTAGAGCCTGACATGCGTATCGCTGCCCGCCGTCAGGAGGACGAGTTCGAGATCAACGTCATCTCGCTGATCGACGTCATGCTCACTTTGCTCATGTTCTTCGTATTGACTGCGACCTTCGAGCAACGCTCGATGATGCAGGTGACCTTGCCGAAGGCGTCCAACGAGGCAGCCAGTACCATTGAACGATCGCTCATTATCGTCATCGACGCGCAGGGAAAAATTGCCGTCGACAATCGCGAGGTGCTCAAGCGCGATGTCGATTCGCTCAAATCGGCGTTGCTTGCCGCCAGCGGCGGCGATCGCTCGCGTCGCGTGACCTTGCGCGCCGACGCGCGTACCCCGTACCAATCCGTGGTGGTCGCGATGGACGCGCTCGGACAACTCGGTTTCGTGCAGCTCAGCATCGCCACAACGCCGGAGCGCGATGTCCAGTAGTGCGATACCCAGCGGTGCGACGTCCAGCGCCGGGCCGCAACGGTTGAGCCCGTGGCCGGTCTATCGGCGCTTGCTGCGCTATGCCAAGCCGTTCTGGCCGGTGCTGGCGATCGCACTCGTCGCGATGATGTTCGAGGCCGCGGCGGCCGGCGCCTTTACGGCGCTTATGGAGCCGGTAATCGACGAGACCTTCATCGAAAAAAACCGCGGCACCAGTCTCTGGTTGCCCGCGGCGATCCTCGGTATCTTTCTGGTGCGTGGTGTCGCCACCTGGGTGACCGATACCGGCATGGCGCGCGTCGGCCGCGGCGTCGTGCGGCACCTGCGCGAGGAGCTCATGGGCAAGTTCCTCGCGATGCCCAGTAGTTTCTTCGACCGCGAATCGCCGGCGCGTCTCGCGAGCCGCATCACCTTCCACACCGAACAGGTGGCGCAAGCGACCTCGGAGTCGATCAAGATCGCAGTCGTCGATTCGCTCACGATTCTCGTGTTACTGGTCGTGATGCTCGACAAGAGCGTAAAGCTCACGCTGGCGATGTTGTTCGTCGGGCCTCTGATTGCGGGGCTGATCGCGTTGGTAGGCCGTCGCTATCGCCGCATCAACAGCAGCATCCAAGACTCGGTGGCCGCGATGGCAGAGGTCGGGACGCAGGCATTGACCGCGCAGCAGGAAGTGAAGTTGTACGGCGCGCGCACGCAGGAAATCGCGCGTTTCAGCAAGATCGCGGACGCCAATCGCAAACTCAACATAAAGGTCGAATCGACGCGTGCGCTCAGTTCCTCGATCGTGCAGATTCTGGCCGCAGTGGCGCTCGCCGTGATCCTGCTGATCGCGGGTCAGGAGGCCGTCAAGGGGCGCCTGCAGGCCGGGGAGTTCGTAGCCTTCATGTTCGCGATGATGGCGCTGTTGCCGTCGCTCAAGCGCATCACCAATGTGCAGAGCTTGATCCAGAAGGGCGTGGCCGCCGCCACGAGTCTGTTCGAGCTGCTGGACGCGGACGACGAACGCGACACCGGCACACGCACGCTGGCGCGCGCCGCTGGCCAGATCGAGTTCCGCAACGTCAGCGCGCGTTACGGCGATGCGGTCGATGATGCGCTCACGGATATCTCGTTTCGCGCGGAACCGGGCACGGTGACCGCCATCGTCGGGCGCTCCGGCAGCGGCAAGACAACGTTGATCCGATTGTTGCCGCGATTTTACGAACCCAGCGAAGGCGACGTGCTGGTCGATGGCGTGGGCATCACCGATTACCGCCTTGCCGATCTCAGACGTCAGATCGCCATGGTCGGCCAGGACGTGACGTTGCTCGACGACAGCATCGCGCAAAACATCGCGTATGGCGCAGTCGGGCCCATTGACGAGGCGCGCGTGCGCGCCGCTGCGACATCGGCCAACGCCATGGAGTTCATCGAGCGCATGCCCGATGGGATTCATGCGCGCATCGGCACCGACGGTGGCATGTTGTCCGGTGGCCAGCGCCAGCGACTCGCCATCGCGCGTGCCCTGTACAAGGACGCCCCTATATTGATT
>JBKJND010000055.1:0-2949 GCA_046596095.1 Ahniellaceae bacterium
TGATGCAGGCGCGACTGGGAATCTGGGTACGCAATCCGTATCTCGGCGCCGCCGGAATGGGCGTACGACTGCGCAAGCGCCTGCTCGGTCAGCGGCCAAACTTTATTGTGCCGGGAATTCGATCGGGCTTGTTCGGCAGAGGATTGAGCGAGAAGAGTTATTTCCTCGAACTCACCGACGGCGGACACTTCGACAACACGGGCGTCTATGAACTGATCCGGCGGCGCGCGCGACTCATCGTGCTGGCGCAGGCTGGACAGGATGGCACCGGTGGCATGGCGGACCTTGCCAATCTGACCGAGAAAATCCGCGTGGATTTCGGTGTGCATCTGCGTTTTGACGACGGCATCGGACTGGCAGCCCTGGTGCCGCCGTATGCATCGAACGCGGGCGACCTGCCTTGCGCGTCGCGCGGTCATGCTGTCGCTCGCATCCTCTATCCCGCGGCCGCCGATCGGGCCGCCTGTTGCGGTTGGCTTGTGTACCTCCAGGCCACACCGGTGTCCAATCTGCCCGTCGACGTGCAAAGTTATCGCCACCACAACCGCGACTTCCCGCATCAGACAACCGGCGATCAGTTTTTCGACGAAGCGCAACTGGAAGCCTACCGCGAGCTCGGCTACGCAATTGCGAAACGCTTTTTCACCGAAGTCGTAGGCGCGGAACCGATCGACGGCACTCAACGCGACGCGTCATTCGAGCCGGGACACGCACTCGCCGATATCCATCGGCTGTTGCGGCCGGTTCCAGCCTCCGACATGAAGCTCGATCCGATAGAGGAATCATGCTCCGTCGCGAAGCGACGCAGCGCCGATATCGCGTCGCTTGGGACGGAGTGGTAAACGCGATGCGATTGACACTGACGAGGGAGTTGCGCGCCGAGTACGTGGAGTTGTTCCGCAGTTGCGTAGGCGCGACGGGTGTGCAACGCGCAATCGATCGAACGGTCGCGCGAATGCTGAGCCACGCGGCGCGCTATACGCGGGTGGCGCAGTCCCTCGGAATGCCGTGGCAGTTTATTGCGATTCTGCATGTGCTGGAGAGCGCGCAGGATTTTCGCACCCATCTGCACAACGGCGATCCGCTGCGCGCGCGCACCGTGCGTGTGCCAGCAGGGCGGCCACTCGCCGAGCCGCCGTTTACGTGGGAATCGAGCGCGATCGATGCCCTGAAGCTTCGGGCTCTGCATCGGGTGCGCGACTGGTCACTGGCTTCGATGCTGTATCGCTTCGAGGCTTACAACGGGTTCGGTTATCGCCTGCAGCATCCCGAGGTGCTGTCGCCGTATCTCTGGGCTGGAAGCAATCACTACACGCGCGGCAAGTACGTCCGCGATGGCAAGTGGAGCGCAAGCGCGGTATCGAACCAGATCGGCGCTGCGGTGTTGCTGCGGCGACTCGCGGAGATCGGGCATTACGACGCCGTGCCCGCGGTCGGTCCCGCGCCGGATGCGTCGCTCGTGGTGCGTTTCAACGCTGCGCGACCGCGCAATCGCGCCGCGCGCGCGCAGGCGCTCGCGCTGCAACGCTGGCTCAATTCGCACCCCGGCATTTTCCTGCGCGAAGACGGCTGGCCCGGACCGCGCACCGCAGTTGCGTATCGCCTCGTCACCGGTCAACCCTTGCCTGGCTATGCGGTGCTTCTGTAGCGCCGAGCTTGCTCGGCTACACCGTCCGAAGTTCTTCGCGCCGCGCAAAACAGCGGAGCAAGCTTCGCCCTACAACAGCGGAGAGGGGCTCAGAGCGCCTTGACCTTGCCTGCTCGGGCTCGTTGCGCGGTGGCGGCAAGCTTGCGATCGAAGGTAGCGAACGCTTCGCAATCCCCGGCTGCGGCGAGATGCAGCGCGTCGGCGAAATCCATACCTCGCGCAAACCAGTCTAGCGCGTTGGCAACCATGATCGGCTGCTCGACTGACACTTGCGGCAGCCCGACAAAGGCACTCAGATGTTGAAGCACTGCGGCGGCGGACAATCCGTAAACCTTGCGGAGGACCCATTCGCTTTCGAGCAACACGGTCCTCGTTACGAAGACGGAGCTTGTTGTCAGAAGCTGATGCGCCTTGCGGGACTGCACGGCGTCGTCCGCAATAATGATGCGCACGACGACATTAGTATCGACCGCGAGCATGGCGCGCCTTCACCTCCGCCTCGATCGCGGCATCCATTTCTTCAATGGTTTTTGGCGGCCCGTGGTATTTGGCGCATCCAAAAACATCCTCCAGCCGCGTGGGCTTGAAGATCGGTTCGGATGTGAGGAGCACGCCTTCAGGCGTATCCACTACCGTGAGCTTGGTGCCTGCGTTCCAATGCCGTTTACGCCGGATCGAGTGCGGCAGGATTACCTGACCTTTGGTGGAAACGGTGGTTGTGAGCTTTTCGGGAGCAGCCATGGGGATGCAATTTTCGGTAAGACGCACGTAAGATACGTTGTGGGGCACTCGTGTGCAACGGCACAAAGCTCCTTAATCCATCCTTTCATCGCGACAAAGCGATATACTGCTCGCCTCCTCGCCGTCGAGGGGCGCTGCATGTCAAACCCGCAACGTGGGAAGACACAGGCTCGACGGACTTCGAAAAGGGGTCAGAGTCATTTTTCAACCCGCGCCCTGGCGGCGCTTGCCAACCAGGCAGGAAAAATGACTCTGACCCCTTTTCAGAACGAACGGCGCCCGCTCAACCTGGAGTCAAGCCATGAACGCAGTTCTCAAACTGGGCACGCCCGTGCCAAACGATTTCAAAGTTGCCGATCTCTCCCTCGCCGACTGGGGCCGCAAGGAAATCGACATTGCCGAGCACGAGATGCCGGGCCTCATGTCGATCCGCCGCAAGCACGCCAGCGATCTTCCGCTCAAGGGCGTGCGCGTGACCGGTTCGCTGCACATGACGATCCAGACCGCGGTACTGATCGAAACGCTCAAGGACATCGGCGCCGACGTGCGCTGGGCCTCGT
>JBKJND010000197.1:0-5682 GCA_046596095.1 Ahniellaceae bacterium
GTTTCCAACTACGGTTATTACCTTTTGGCGACGCTGGGGCAGGGCGCCTGGGGCGCGATCACCGTACCCGCGTTCGATCTGCTGATCGTCGCGCTCGACACGCCAACGCCGATGGACACGCTGCTGCTCACCGCTATCGGCATCGACAATCTGAGCGGCGGCATGGGCACAGCGGCGCTGCTGGCGTTGCTGATGAGCCTCTGCAATGCGCGCTTCAGTGCGACGCAGTTTGCGTTGCTGTCGGCGTTCGCGTCCCTTGGCCGCGTCTTCATCGGGCCGTTCTCCGGCGTGTTCGCCGAGCAGGTCGGCTGGCCACGTTTTTTCCTCGCGTCGCTCGTCGTCGCCGTGCCGGGCGTTCTTATGGTGTGGTGGCTGCGCCGCGACATCGAATCCGTCGAACAGGCCGCCCGCAATCCGCTTCCCGCATAAGTCGCTTCCCCCGTCAGGCACTTGGTGTGGCAACCCATTGCTTTCAGCGAGGATTGAGCACTACAACGTGTAGTCCCTGATCGACCCACCGCGGTCGTTCACGTCGAGTCACGTTACGACTCGGCAATCCTTCAAACTATGGGCAACTTGAGCTCTTTTGGGTCAAGCGCCGCAGCTCACGGGCAGTCGAAGCTGTTCCCGAACACCAGATCGGTAGGTAGTTCAAAAAAGGAGAAAGCGTTGACGCCGGGTCGACCGATTACGAGTCGGCCCGCGGAGGCGTCGTATGCGACCGACATGCCGCTCTCAAATTCGATGCTCCCGATAGCGCTGTTGTAGCGGGAAATGATTCCGGCGGTTTTCCGATCTCCTCTCCCGAGTGTTACCGCCCCCGCTTCACGCGGCCCGCAACCCGTCCACAACCCACTGTCGACGAAATAGTTTCCGTCAGGCAGCGATTTGGCTCGCAACAACCCGACAAAGTCATTAGCGACCGTACCGACCATTGAATTCGTTATCGAGACTGTGGCGGAGTAAGCCGAGGCTCCGTCGACCCACGTGAACGCGCCCGCATTGGCAGCAGTGCCGTTTCTCCAGGTCCCGCTGGCGACCACGTAATTTCCATTGGTGAGCGCTGTGACGCCCGTGAACCCCACATTGTCCTCTGCGCTCGAACCCACCAGCGAGTTGGCAGGAGAGACGGCACCGATAGTGCCAAGCGAGCCGTTGCCCCAGGTCACCGCACCGGCGTTGCGCGTGATACTGCGGTCCCATGCGTATGAGGTCACGACGTAATTGCCATTCGCCAGTGCGACAACGCCGGGCGTTACGCCTCCGTCGCCGACGAAGTCAAACGCTGTCGTTCCCACGAGAGAATTGTCTGCCGAAACGGGACCAGATCGACCCGAAGTGCCATCGGCCCAAGTCACGGCGCCAACGTCAGTGCTGCCCGATCCGTCCCACTTTGGACTGCTCACTGTGTAGTGGCCATTGTCGAGGGCGACCACGCCTTGACTTCCAATCCGGTCCTGACTGGACGATCCGGTCAGCGAGTTGAATCCCGAAACCACACCCACACGCGGGCTTCCACCGCGCACCCAAGTTGCAGCTCCGGCGTTTTCCATGCCGTCATCACTCCACCATGGACTCACCACCACATAATTTCCGTTCCGGAGTGGTGTGGCCGCACCTGATCCCACCCGATCGCCCGATTTGGCACCCATCAGCGAATTGTTTTCAGCAACCACGCCGGAGCTCATTGCATTGCCATCCACCCAGGTCACAGCTCCGACGTCAGCGACCCTGTCGCTATCCCACTCCGGGCTCGCAATGACAAAATCACCGCCCTCGAGCCTGGAGACAGCCGGACCCAGCCTGCCATCCTGGTCGTTGAAACGGCCGCCGACATGGTCTCTCGTTGCTCGTCCAACCAACGAGTTCGCGTCCGACACGTAACCCGACAACCCTGACTCACCCGAAGCCCACGTCACAGCTCCGACATCGGCAGTCATGCCGCGATCCCACGTCGGACTGACCACCACGTAGTTGCCGTTGGTGAGTGGCACGACGTTGAAACCCACCAGGTCCCGGCTCGTCGTTCCTATCAGCGAGTTTCTCGCCGAAACCGCTCCCGATATGCCGGTATCTCCATCGACCCACGTCGCGGCGCCCCGCCCCCCATGCCAGCCAACACTGCGAACCACGAAGTTGCCGTGGTCTAGAACCACGACGTGGCCAATGCCCACCTCGTCGCCTGGTTTCGTCCCCACGAGCGAGTTGGTCGGAGAAACTTCACCGGAAAGGCCGACGGCACCGTTGGCCCAGGTGACCGCGCCAGCCACTGGGGCGCTGCCATTTCTCCAGTTCGCACTACAGATCACATAGTTGCCATTGCTCAATCCGATGACGCGATTGCTACCAACGAGGTCGCGTCGCGAGGTTCCGACCAGCGAGTTTTCCGGAGAGACCTGGCCTTCGAGGCCGCTATCGCCGTCGATCCAAGTGACGGCCCCCGCGTCCGTCGCCGCGCCGTTTCTCCACTCCGGGCTACTGACCACGAAGTTGCCGTTGCTGAGCACTGTCACACCGCCGCGGCCAACTCGATCGTCCTCGGCGTTGCCACGCAGGGCACTGATCATTTGCCCGGAGTGGCTGTAAAGGTAAACGGCCCCGGCGCGGGGAGCCGTACCACTCCAGTCAGGATCGGTCACTACGATGTTGCCGTTCGGGAGCACGGTGACGCTCGTGCCGAATGCGCGACTCCCCGACGGCCCCGGCACGTCGACTTGCGGGGCCGAAATGGACGCGACGGAAATTGCAGAAAGCAGCGCCGCGAGTGTTACCCGCGCGTTTCTTTGCGATTTGGACCAACTCATGGTGTGGGGTCGTGAGGCCTCATGCCACGGCCACTGTACGGGCGAACTGTATTGCACGGAAGCTGTCGAGTTCATCAAGCTGGACTCGGTGCTTGCCGGAGATTTCCTAACGAGGCTGTAGAAAAAGTAGGTGAGCTTGAGCCGAGGCAAAAAGTGCACGAAAAAGTGCCCACGAGAGTTCGCTAGACGCCCCTTTCGTCTTCGAAAACATGTTTGACGCGACTGTGGCGAGCATTGGCAAGTTCCAAAAATCGTGTCGGGAGTTTTTCTACAGCCTCAACGTAACGCTGAGTGCGCTTCCATGGCGGGCGTCTAATGGCCCAAAGCAGTCTCTCGAAAGTGCAAACTGCCCTCAGTTTTTGGCGACGACCTCGAACGCGCGCTCGATCGCGTATCGAAAAATATCGGCACGGACTCGCGCACACACGGCACGGCCTCGTTCCTCGCGCGCGTGCCCGAGTGCAGGCTGCTCTCATCCAAGGCGGCGGTGAGTCACGTAAAGGGGCGATTCCAATATCGACGCCGGAATGGGTGGCCTGATTCAACCACCAACTCCTGCTCGAACCGATCAGCTACATTGCTCGCGCCGAAGTAGAAGCAAATGACTATCGGAAACTCGCCAGTCACGCCGTCCCGATGGCAGCATGACTTAAACCAAACAGCCTCCACGATAGCCGGGGCGGTTCACTTCGCCTTGTAGCCAGCCGTAACCTCGTTCTTGTGCGCTGCGAAGGCGGCGAGGACTTCTTTCTTCTCGCGCTCGGGCACTTTGACGAAGTCAAGGGTGCGCCCAAGCTCGGCCGCGACCTCGTCGAATTCTGCTGGCGAGATCTTGAGGTCACGATGCGCCTCCTCAAGACCCAGCTCGGTTTTTCCCGGCTTTGTGGGCGTGTATTTGCACGGCCCGCCCGTGGCGGAGCAGACCCACAGAGTTCGCATGAATTTGTGGCCCGGCAACCTGCTCATGTTCTTCGCGTAATACTCTCTGAGGGCCGGGTTCTTCGAAGTCTTCCCAACGATCGGGTTCTTAACAAGCGCGTCGCTGAAGTGGTCAATCACCGCAGCGATGGCAAAGACGCCGCCTAGCCGCTCGTAGAGACTCTGCTCGGCGGGTTGCCTCGAATCCGCGGGTTTGTCAGCCGCAAAAACTGGCTGCGCAAGGAAGACTGCAATGCCCAGCAATAGAGCGCTGATTGTGGACTTCATGACATCCTCTCCAGTGAGCCTGTTGGGCGGCACAGAGCATCCTACGGAAACGATACGAGCACCGCTTCCAGTTTCTTTAGGTCGACGTGCCACCTCACGGATCAGGCCGTCGCGCCGACTATGCGCAAGTCCTGGCCACTCGGACGGAACCGAGACTTGCCCGATTCGGCCCGGAAGGCAGACGGCGAAACGCCGAAAAGCGACTTGAAGGCTGTGCTGAAATGCGCGTGGCTGGAAAATCCGAGGTCGAGCGCCAACTTCGAGATGTCTTCACAACTTGGCAAATCGACGAGTGCGCGGTTGAGCCGCAGTCGCATGTGGTAGCGACACAGCGGCATGCCTTCCGAACGCGTGAATGCGTCAGTGAGGTAAGCGCCGGACACTTGAACTGCGTGTGCGATCTCGTCGAGCGAGATGGGTTTGTCCACCCTTGCGTGCAGGACCTGCTTTGCCAAGTCGACAACGCGCAACGGTGAGTCTCGAACAACCTTTTGCGTTTGCCCCAGCGCTTCGCCAAGCAGGGCGATCATCAACTCGTCGCTGGCCAACGTATCATTGAACGAGGCATCGAGCCGCAGCAGGCGGTGAGTGCGCAAGTTCATGTGTGGCCTCGTCGGTTTCAAAACTCTCTGGAAAGCGGGATGCCGCGAGGGCACGGCGTGCCCGCACAGTTCCTGCAGCAGGGACAGGCGCGGAGTGAGGATGATGCTGTCATGCCCGCCACCGGCAATGTGTGCGTCGGCATAGTCTTCGCCCGCACTAACGAAAAGTACGCTGGTCGTATCCAGGAACACAGTCTTGGCGGCGACATGCCACTCGAAAGCACCCGCATAAGGCAAGACAAGCTGGTATTCAGCAGAGTGCCCGCGGGGCGCCGGACAGTCTCCAGGCGCACTGAAATCTTCGATGCGTCCCAGCACGCTTGTATGCAAGGTGCGACGGCGAAGGCCTATCGCCGACATAGAATCGCGGCTGCTGCGATCGATGGTTCGAACATGAAACGCCTCGTTGGATCGTTGGCTAGCTTAATCCTAGATGGAATTGCCACGTGTTTCGTAGACGGGCTTTTCGGTTCATTTGCGGAGCCGTTTGCGATCGACCGCATCTGGCCGGTTTGCGACCCATCGCCCAACTGCGCACTCGACTGCTGATGGTGCTCGCCGCTGCATCCGTCAGCCAGGGGGCGTGAACGACCCAAAGCCGACATTCCGGTTGGACGCTCCGAATAGTCCACAGCTCGCGGCGAGCTCCAGAACATCACGCTTGAAAACTCATGCAAACATTTCGATGTCGCCAGCGCGGCGAAAGGCCGAAGTCCCGCGATCACAATCGCGCGCAGAAACGACGACTCCTTCAAAAATTGCGCGCCAACTGCTAGCGGATATCTAAAGGACCAAGCGGGTTCGCGAGCCGTTGTTCGCGTCAGCCAAGGACGACGTCGGACTCAGCGAATGAAACAAATTCCGGAATTAAATGCCGCGGCACATCGACGGTGAATACGCAGCCATGGCCCGGCACGTCGCGAACACGCAGTTCACCCCCATTAGCCTCGACGCTGCGTTTGGCGATCGAGAGGCCGAGGCCCAACCCGCTAAGGTCACTGCCGCCTTGCACGAAAGCATCGAACATCCGGTCGGCCAAACCTGCAGGCAAGCCACCACAATTATCCTCG
>JBKJND010000265.1:0-6355 GCA_046596095.1 Ahniellaceae bacterium
CTAGCAGCGTTGCGTTTGCAGGGACCAGAACGTGGCCTGCTGCGCCGTTTGCAACGCTACATCGTCAACGTGACCAAGCAGGATTTTGAGCGACTGCGCGACGGTGGCGACATCGAAGAGATATTCCCGGGCGTGTGGGTGTTGTTCTCGGAGGCCCAGTACGATCCGGTGTTGGGACTGCTGGTTGATCCGGCGGAGCAAACTGCTGCATTGATCATCTGAAGGAGCCAGTTCATGGCGGGATTCTGCATCGAGGTCAGCGGCGAGTTCGCCTGCTTCACCCGGCCGGAGATGAAGGTCGAGCGGGTGTCCTATGACGTGATCACCCCGTCGGCCGCGCGCGCCGTGTTCGAGGCGATCCTATGGAAGCCCGCGATCCGCTGGCAGGTCGAGCGCATCGAGGTGCTTAATCCGATCCGCTGGATCGGCTTGCGGCGCAACGAGGTTGGAGCGGTGGCCTCCACGCGAAACGTGGAAGCCGCCATGCGCAGTGGTTCCGGTCAGCTGGGCATGTACGTGGAAGACGAGCGCCAGCAGCGCGCGGGCCTGTTCTTGCGCGATGTGCGCTACCGCCTGCATGCGCGGTTCGAGTTGACAGAACGCGCAGGTCAGGGCGACACGCCGGCCAAGTTCGCGGAGATGTTCCGTCGACGGGCCGCGAATGGGCAGTGCGTCAATCAGCCATATCTCGGCTGCCGCGAGTTCGCGGCGCGGATTGGTCTGGTGGAAGACCTGACCGCCGAACCTGAAGCGTTGGCCGACGCCGACGACGACCTAGGCTGGATGCTTTACGACCTCGACTACCGCAATCCCGGCGATCCGAGTCCACGCTTCTTCCGCGCCCGACTTCAGTCGGGGGTGCTGAGCGTGCCGCGCTGGGACAGCGAGGAGGTGCGGGGATGATCGTACAAAGCCTCATCAAGCTGTACGAACGCCGCGCTGCGTCGCCCGACCCGAATGATCGACCCGCGCCCATCGGATTCGAATCGAAGGCGATTCCTTTCGTGATCGAGATTGATCGCGAAGGACGCTTGGTACAGATCTTGGATATGCGACGGCAAGAGGGAAAGCGCAGTGTCGGAAAGCCTGAGTTGGTCCCGCAGGGGGCGAAGAAGACCTCGGGCGTAGTGGCGAACCTACTTTGGGATACGGCCGAGTATGTTCTCGGTTGTGAAGTCGAGCTCAAGGGCAAGACCACTCAACCAGATCGCGTTCGCGAGCAGCACGCGGCGTTTCGCGCGCGAATCGAGACCCTTCCCGTCGATGTGCGCGGCGACATCGCGGTGCACGCGGTACTGGCCTTTCTCAATTTCCTTGACCTCGTCGCCCTGGAAGGTTTGCCGCAATGGCAGGATATCCGCAGCACGAACCCGCTCATGAGCTTCCGATTGCAGCACGATCCAGAACTTGTCTGTCAGCGCCCCGCAGTGCGCGCGGCTTGGCTGGAACGGACCGCCAATGATCAGCCCGACGGGGTCTGCCTGACATCCGGCAAGGCCGCTTCGATCGAGCGGCTGCATAGCGCGATCAAGGGTGTGTGGGGCGCGCAGTCCTCGGGCGCCAACATCGTGTCGTTCAATCTCGATGCGTTCAACTCCTACGGCAAAGAGCGGGGTGGCAATGCCCCGATGGGAAAGCCCGCAGTCGCGAAGTACACCACGGCGCTCAATGCATTGTTGGCGCGTGATTCACGGCAACGCGTTCAAGTAGGTGATGCCTCCACGGTGTTCTGGACCACTGATCCAAGCGCCATCGAGGATGACTTCCTGCTGATGATCGGCGAGCCTTCGAAGGATGATCCAGCACAGGGCACAGAACGAGTAAGAGCGCTCTACGAGTCGGTGCGCAGCGGTCACTATTTGGACGATGTATCCGGTGATGCGCGCTTCCATGTGCTCGGGTTGGCGCCCAACGCGGCACGGATCGCCGTGCGTTTTTGGCACGTCGACAGCGTACGCGGCCTTGTCGGAAAGCTGGCGCGTCACTTTGAAGACATCGCAATCCATCACGGCCCGACGCAGCGCGATACGCTGAGTCTGTTCCGCCTGTTGACGGCCTGCGCATTGCAAGGCAAGGCCGACAACGTACCACCCAATCTTGGTGGTGACATTCTGCGGGCGATCTTGCTCGGATCGCCCTATCCCCATAGCTGGCTGCAGGCGGCGGTACGACGCTGCCGGGCAGAGCGTAGCGTGGACCACCCGCGCGCCGCTGCGATCAAGGCCTGCCTCAACCGGCGGGCGACTACTGACGAGGAGAAGCTGACCGTGTCCCTGGACCCTGCCAACACCCATGTCGCCTATCGGATCGGGCGCCTCTTTGCAGTGCTCGAACGCATCCAGGAGGAGGCGAATCCCGGCATCAACGCCACCATCCGCGACCGCTACTTCGGTGCGGCCTCCAGCAATCCGCTGGCGGTGTTCCCCACCCTAAACCGGCTGAAGAATCACCACCTCGCAAAGCTCGACAATCGAGGGCGGGCGAAGAATCTGGAGAAACTGGTCGGCGAGATTTTCGATGGTCTGCCGGCAGACCAACCATTTCCACCCAACTTGACGCTCGCTGACCAAGGCCGCTTTGCGGTCGGCTACTACCATCAGCGACAGCACTCGTCCACTTACAAGTCCCAATCCGAGCCGGAGGCCACGCCATGAGTATTGCGCACCGTTACGATTTCGTCCTGCTGTTCGATGTGAAGGACGGCAATCCCAATGGCGATCCCGATGCCGGCAATCTGCCGCGTCTGGATGCCGAGACCGGTTGCGGTCTGGTCACAGATGTCTGCATCAAGCGCAAGGTGCGCAACTTCGTCGGCATGTCGAAAGGTGAACAACCGCCGTACGAGATCTACGTGAAGGAGCGTGCCGTTCTGAATCGGCAGCACGAGCGTGCCTACGTGGGCATAGGCGCCACCGAACTGCTCAAGGGCGATGACAAGAAACGCAAGGGTGGCGATCAGGTCGACAAAGCGCGCGACTGGATGTGCCGCAACTTCTATGACGTGCGAACCTTTGGCGCGGTCATGTCTACTGGCATCAACTGCGGCCAGGTCCGAGGCCCCGTGCAACTCACTTTCGGCCGCTCGGTCGACCCCATCGTGGCGCAGGAGCACTCCATCACCCGCATGGCGGTGGCCACTGAGGCGGAGGCTGAGAAACAAGGCGGTGACAACCGCACCATGGGCCGCAAGCACACGGTTCCATATGGGCTATACGTCGCGCACGGTTTCGTGTCGGCTTTTCTTGCCGACCAGACCGGCTTCTCCGAAGCGGATCTGGAACTGCTGTGGCAGGCGCTGTCCGACATGTTCGAGCACGACCGCTCCGCCGCGCGGGGGCAGATGGCAACGCGCGGCCTTTACGTGTTTCGGCATGAATCCAAGCTCGGCAACGCCCACGCGCATGCACTATTTGACCGGCTCACGGTGCAACGCCGGGACGGTGTCACGGTTCCGCGCAGCTTCGAGGACTACGAGGTTCGATTCGACGAACACGTGCTCGATTCCGGTGCCACAATGGATGCGGCGGCAGGCATCACCCTGACCCGGAGGTGTTGAAATGGACTGGAAATCGAGAATCGTCGCGGACCCCGAAATCCTGGTCGGCAAGCCGACCATCAAGGGCACACGCATTTCGGTGGAGTTGATCCTGGAGCGGCTCGCGCATGGCTGGTCGGTGGAAACGATCATCGAGGCGTATCCGCGCGTTACTCGCGAGGATGTCCAGGCCGCATTGCTGTTCGCAGCGGAGTTCCTCGGCGAAGAACGTTACATCGCGGCGTCGAAAGCGGCGGCATGACCGATTTGCGCCCGCGGTTGTTGGCAAACGAGAACTTCCCGGCGCCGTCTGTGGTTGTGCTGCGACAAAGCGGCTACGACGTATGGTCGGTGCTCGAGTCGGCGCGAAGCGTGCAGGACGAAGAGGTTCTTGAACGCGCGGCGCGCGAGCACCGCTGGATTCTGACCTTCGACCGCGACTACGGAGAGCTCATTTTCCGCCGACGTCTGCCACCACCGCCGGCCGTCGTGCTGTTCCGTCTGGTTGACTACCTTCCGCGCGAGCCGGCCGAGCGCACGTTGCAGATCCTCACCAGTCCCGAGGCGAACGAAGGTGGCTATTTCGTCATCGAGCCCCAAGGGCAGCGCTGGCGGCCCTTGCATCCGATGGCCGGTGGACGATAGCGTCGCCATCGCGATTTCTGCCCTGCAGCACTGGAGTTATTGCCCCCGCCAGTGCGCCCTGATCCATGTCGAGCAGGTGTTTGCAGAAAACGTATTCACTGCGCGTGGCCGCGCGGTGCACGCGCTGGTCGATGAGCCTGGCGCCGAACGCCAGGGCACGACCCGGATCGAGCGCGGCATGCCGCTATGGTCCGAACGCCTGGGGCTGATCGGGAAGGCCGATCTGGTCGAGTTCGGCGCCGATGGAGGTGCCTACCCGGTCGAGTACAAGCACGGTCCGCGACGCAAGCATCAGCATGACGAGCTGCAGCTCGCGGCACAGGCATTGTGCCTGGAGGAGATGACCGGTCGCCCCGTGCCTCTCGGTGCGATCTTCCATTTCAGCTCGCGACGTCGTCGCGAAGTGGCGATCACTGTCGACCTGCGTGATGCAGTGATGCAAGCGGCGCTCGAAGTCCGTGCATTGCTCGAAAACTCGCGATTGCCGGTCCCCGTCAACGATGCCCGCTGCCGCCATTGCTCGTTGATTGAGCTGTGTCAGCCTCGGGTAGTCGCGGAGACACAACGTTATCGCGACCTTCTCGCTCAGTTGGCGATGCCATGAGCCTGAGCTACACCCTGCAGAACACGCTCTATGTCACCACCGGGGGCGCCTACCTGCATCTCGATAACGACACGGTGCGGGTGGAAATCGAGCACGAGACCAAGCTGCGCGTGCCGTTGCATCACCTGGGCGGCATCGTCTGCTTCGGCGATGTGCTGCTGTCTCCGGCCCTGATCGGGCGCTGCGCAGAAGGCGGCATTGGCATCTGCCTGCTGGATCGCAGCGGTCGCTTCCGCGCCCGCATCGAAGGGCCCATTGGCGGCAACGTGCTGTTGCGTCGGGCGCAACACCAAGCGTCGCTGGAGGTGTCCGCGCAGGTTGGACTCGCGCGCCAGTCCGTGCTCGGCAAGCTCAAAAACAGTCGCAACGTGCTGCAACGCGGTGCGCGAGAGGCCAAGACAGACGAGGATCGAGTCGCTTTGGACTCCGCCGTCATCAAGTTCGACGCTTCGCTGCGTGCTGTCGGCGTTGCCGCCGATCTTGATTCGCTGCGCGGCGTGGAGGGCGAAGCTGCACGCACCTACTTTGGCGTTTTCGACCACATGATTCGGGTCGATCGACGCACCGAGTTCCGGCTCGACGGTCGCTCGCGCCGTCCACCGCGAAGCCGGACCAATGCATTGCTTTCCTTCCTCTACACCGTGCTGACACACGAGTGCCGCAGTGCGCTGGAAAGCGTAGGGCTCGACCCGCAGATTGGTTTCCTGCACGCCCTGCGCCCGGGAAGGCCGGCACTGGCGCTGGATCTAGTCGAAGAGTTCCGCGCCGTGCTGGGCGATCGCATGGCGATAACGCTGATCAACCGCGGCCAGATCGGACCAGAGGATTTTCGCGTCACCGAGGGCGGCGGCGTACTTCTCGCAGATGAAGCCCGTCGCACCGTGAGCACCGCCTGGCAGGAGCGCAAGCACGAAACCCTCACCCATCCACTGCTGGAAACCGAAGTGCCGTTTGGCTTGTTGCCTCACATCCAGGCCCGCGTGCTGTCTCGCACCCTGCGCGGCGATACTGAAGCCTACCTGCCTTACCTGCACCGCTGACCGACCATGCTGGTGATCGTCTGTTACGACGTATCCACCGAAACGAGCGCCGGCCGCCGACGCCTGAGGCGCGTCGCCAAAGCTTGCGAACGGGTAGGGCAGCGGGTACAGAAGTCCGTGTTCGAATGTGGCGTCGACGCACTGAAGTACGAAGAACTCGAACGCACGCTGCTCGGTATCATCGAACCCGCAGAGGATTGCCTGCGCTTCTATCGCCTCACCGAGCCGGTGGGAATGCACGTAAAGCAATACGGGCGCTTCCGTGCGCTAGACTTCGACGGCCCCCTCGTCGTGTGATGCGCGGACCTCAAGCGAGGTTAACAACCTGGCTAGGTTCGCGCTTCACCCAAGTAGTTGATCGTCGCCATGATTCGGATCGGAACCCGTCAAACGTTTGTTTATTTCGAGTCGGCATTACTCCGGTTCGCGAAAACGGGTTCGGAACGTTTCTGGATTCATGCGCTTGGCGAGGTGGCGTCGCCCGCTTCTTCGGAAGCGGGCGCGGATTGAAACGCCTACATCAAGGCGCAT
>JBKJND010000029.1:0-4803 GCA_046596095.1 Ahniellaceae bacterium
GCGATCCTTCGCTCTCGGCCGATGGGGGCTACATCGTGTTCGTGTCCTCATCGTCCAATCTCGGGTTTGCCTCGAACGGCGCGCTCAACGTCGTTTTATACGAGCTCGCGACCGACCGATATTTCCTGGGAATGCAGCTGCTTGGCAACGGCAGCAGTTTTGCGCCCACGGTCGCCGCGGGCGGAGTTGCGCTCGCGTTCGAGTCGCTCGCCACCAACCTGCCTGGGACGGGCGGCGGGCAAGCGGACGTGTACTACAGCGAGGCGTTCGATGCCGGGCAGGGCCAGATCGGCTTCAACACCTACCTGGTGAGTCGAGGTCTCGGCGGTGCCCCGCCCAACAATGCCTCGCGCTATGCATCGATCTCGGCCGACGCCGAGTTCGTGGCCTACCATTCCGATGCGTCAAACCTAATCGCCGGCGACACCAATAACGGGCCTGACATCTTCGTGGGTGCCTCTCTCAATTTCTTCGCCTCCGCACCCGAGCTGGTGAGCGTGGACAATGCGGGCGTGCAGATCAATGGACCCAGTCGGGCCTTGTCCAGCCAGGCCATTTCCAGCGACGGCCGCTATGTCGCGTTCGCGGTCGACACGCCCGCGTCAATCGACGGCTCGAACGCGGGCACGCTTGAGGACGTCTTCGTGCGCGATCGCACGTTCGGCACCACGTCACTGATGAGCCGCAGCTCTACTGCGGTCGCCGGCAACAGCTCGTCGGATATGGCCGCGATCTCACCGAGCGCGCGCTACGTTGCGTTCCGTTCCTTTTCGACCAATCTGGTGCCAAGCCCGACCGGCAGCCGGATCTACCTGCGCGATCGTCAGACGGGCACCACGACCAACATGCCTCTGCCGCCCGGTGCAGCCAGCTGCGAGGATCCGCACGTATCTGACGTTGCGGACATTATTGCCCAGTGCAACATGAGCGCAGGCGCGGCGCAGGCGTTCCTGTACCGCCCAGCCGGTGGGGGCGCGTTCTACCGGCTCAGTACTTCGATTACCGCCGGCAACGGCAACAACACGTCCGGTAACCAAAACGGCATCAGCGCCGACGGCAATTTTTCCGTGTTCGACTCTGCCGCCTCGGACCTCGTGCCCAACGACACCAACAACGGCACCGACGTCTTCGTTGCCGTGGACGCTGCTGTTCTCAACCAACTGTTTGCCGACGGCTTCGAGGGCTGACCAGACTCTATTTGCATGGATCGCACTCGGACACGCGCCCGCGTCGTAGACGCGTGAAGCAATTGCGGGAAACGGCAAGCGTGCGAAGCGCCTTGGCTTCCAGGCGAAGCCGCAATGCAGTGCCGGGCCAACAAGCCCGGCCCTGCAGTTTTCCGACGGGTGTGGTTACCAGATCACCACGCGCTTGTCGTCGGCGGTGACCATCGCATCGCCGGGCTTGCAATTGAACGCTGCCGCAAACGCCGGCAGGTTCGAAGGCGCACCGATCGCGCGGAAGTTCGCCGGCGCATGCGCATCGGTCGCAATGCGCACCTTGAGTTCGTCCGGCGTGAAGTTGCGGCGCCACACCGTGCCCCAGTTGAGGAACAGTCGCTGGTCGCGGGTCAGGCCATCGATTTTCGGATCCGGCTGGTCGGCGGTCGCGCGCTGCATCGCGTCGTACGCCACTGCGAGACCGCCAAGGTCGGCGATGTTTTCGCCGAGCGTCAGGTTGCCATTGACCTTGAGTTCGGGCGACGCCTGATACGCGTTGAACTGACCAACCAGTTGATCGGTGCGGCCCTTGAAGCCCTTGGAATCCGCGTCGGTCCACCAGTTCTCGAAATTGCCGGACGGTCCGAAGCGGCTGCCCTGATCGTCGTAGCCATGGATCATCTCGTGGCCGATCACCGCGCCGATGCCGCCATAGTTGAGCGCATCGTCCGCAGCCGGATCGAAGAACGGCGGCTGCAGGATCGCGGCCGGGAACACGATCTCATTCTGTTGCGGGTTGTAGTACGCGTTGACCGTCTGCGGGCTCATGCCCCACTCGGTCTTGTCGACCGGCTTGCCGATCTTGTCGAGCTGATACTGATAGTTGAACGCGATCGCATTGAGCACGTTGCCCACGTAGCTGTCGCGGCTGGTCTCAAGACCCTCCCACGGACGCCACTTGTCCGGATAGCCGATCTTCGGCGTGAAGCTGGCCCATTTCGCCATGGCCTTGGCCTTGGTCTCGTCGCTCATCCAATCGAGCTTTTCGAGACGGGCCTTCAGCGCGTCGCGCAGGTTCTGCACCAGCTCCTGCATGCGCGACTTCGATTCGGGCGAGAAGGCGACCTTGACGTACATCTGACCCAGCGCTTCGCCGGTGAGTGCTTCGACGGTGTCGAGCACGCGCTTCCAGCGCGGCTTGTCTTCCTTCTGGCCGCGCAGCGCGAGCCGGTAGAAGTTGAAGTTCTCGGCGACAAACGCATCGCTCAGGAATGGTGAGGCCTGGTCGATGGTGTGGAACTTGAGGTAGCTCTGCCAATCTGCCACCGGCACGTCGACGAGCATCTTGTCGACTTCTTGATGGAATGCGGGTATCGCAAACGAGAACATTGCCGGCACCGCGACGCCCTGCGATTCAATGAAGCGTGTCCACGAGAAGTTCGGCGTCAGCGCATCGGCTGCGGCGGGCGCGACCGGGTTGTAATAAAGCGAAACGTCGCGCGAGAGCTGCTCGGACGTTTTCGACACTTTGGCAAGGCGCTTCTCGAACGCGATCACGTTCGTGGCTTGCGTTGCGGCATCCGCTGCTTCGACGCCCGACAACTCGAGCACCTTGGCAACGTGTATCTGATAAGCCGCGAGCTTGTCCTTCTTGTCTGCGTCGGAGTAATAGGTGGGATCCGGCAGGCCGAGACCACCCTGGCTTGCGTAGGCGATGTTAAGCGTCGAATCCTTGAAGTCGGCACCCGGACCGAAGCCGAACAGGAAGTTCTGACCGCTCCTGGCAGTGGCGCGCAGGTGCTCGGCGATGCTGGCGCCGTCGGTCAACGCGTCGATGGCACTCAGTCGATCCGCGATGGGCGTCATGCCCTGCGCATTGATCGCCGCCTCGTCCATGCCGCTCGCCCAGAGATCACCCACAATCTTCTCGACGCCCTTAGCGTCTTTTATCGCTGCAGCCTGTTCGGCGAGCTGGCGTTGCACGCCGGTGGAACGCTCGTCGAGCATCTCGAACGAACCCCACGTCGTCCGATCGGCGGGAATCGCGTTGCTGGCCAGCCATTTGCCGTTGACGTAGCCACCGAAGTCGGTGCACGCGTTCTTGGCTGCGTCGAGATCGGCAAACATCAGCCGGTTGACGGGCGGCAGCTTGGACTCATCAAGCGTCAACGCCGCGGGCGCCGCTGCGGCGGGGGCGGTTGCGACGACAGGTGCCGGTGCCTCGTCGCGGTTGCACGCCGCGAGTGTCGTGACGATGGCGAGACTCAACAAGAGAATTCGAGGGAATGCTGATTTCACGATGGACTCCGGGGCCGTGAAGGGCCGAGTAGAAATGTCTTGCGAACGGGCCGGCCAAAGCGGCAGGCGATGGAAGAAAATAATTTTCGGATATCGACGGTCACGCACGCACGCACGCGTCGCGCGCGGCCCGCTTGGGCACGTCAGGCTGTGGACCACGCGCAATCTACGCCCCGCCCACGCGCGCCGCGGGTGTCAAAGGTCACGACTGAACTGCAAGTGAGGTGGATAGCAAAGGTGCCCCTTTTGCCGGCCACCAGAGCGGCATCAACTGCACGACTGCCGCAAGCCGAAGCCTTTGTAGCGCGGAGCCTGCTCCGCTGGTTTATCGAAATTTTGGAGATTTCAGACGACGCAGCCGAGCAAGCTCGGCACTACAAATCCACCGCTAGCGACCCGGACCGGAACCTGCAGTCGCGGGGACCGGTACGGCGAGCGCTTTCTCGATTGCGGCGACGAGCTTGGCATCGTCGGGCCTGGTCTTGCTGCCGAAGCTGCCGATCACGGCACCACTGCGATCGATCAAATACTTGTGGAAGTTCCAGCCGGGCTCATCGCCGGTCTTTGCCTCGAGTGAGCGATAGAGTTCCGTCGCGTCGTCGCCCTTGACGTGGACCTTCTCGAACATCGGGAACTTGACGCCGTAGGTCAACGCGCAGAATTTCTTGATCTCTTTCTCGGTGCCGGGTTCCTGCCCCATGAAGTCGTTCGACGGGAAACCCAGGACTGCGAACCCGCGATCCGAATATTTCGCATGCAACGCTTCGAGCCCTTCGTATTGCGCCGTGAAGCCGCACTTGCTCGCGGTGTTGACCACCAGCAACACGTCGCCGCCGAATTCCCCGGCGAGGTTCACCTTTTCCGTGCCGGCCAATCGACGGTAATCGACATCGAGCAATGCACCGTCCGACGCAAACGCCGGTGCAAGGGCAAAAATCAATCCAGCAATAGCGGTTCGCAGCATCATGACGTGACTCCGAGGATGAGAGCAGTGGAAAGTTTACGTCGCTCGTCGTGACGAGCGCATGCACGGACGTGTGGCGTTGCTCTTCGTGTCAGTTGCTGCGGTTCGCGGCGATGTAGCGGTCGATCTTGCCTTCGAGGACTTCGAGCGGCACGGAACCGTCGCGCAGCACTTCGGCGTGGAACTCGCGGACGTCGAAGCGCGGACCGAGCTCGCGTTCGGCGCGCGCACGCAATTCCTTGATCTTGAGTTCGCCAATCTTGTAGGCGAGCGCCTGTCCCGGAATCGCCATGTAGCGTTCGGCTTCGGCAGTCGCCTGTGTTTCGCTCTCGGCCGAGTTGTCGAGCATGTATTCGATCACCTGCTCGCGCGTCCAGTGTT
>JBKJND010000203.1:0-6093 GCA_046596095.1 Ahniellaceae bacterium
GTCGCCGACATTCGCGACGAGGCGTTGAAGTTGCTGGCGGGCACGTCTGTCGCTGCGAGCGAAGCGCAATCGATGTGGGATTCGTTGCCGGATTACGCAGTGCTGCGCCTCGGTGCAGAACGCCTTGCCTGGGCCACGGGCGAGTTGTCGGCGCAGCGCGGCAAGCACGTGCAGATCGTGGCGCGCGCGGTGGGCGACGACGCGATCGACCTCATCGTGCATGCGCCCGACCGCGACGGACTGTTCGCGACGGTGACGGCGGTGCTTGATCGCCAGGGCTTCGATGTGGTCGAGGCGCGCGCCACCGGCACGCGCGACGGTCGCGTGTTGGACCTGTTCCGGTTGCTTCCGCGTGTCGAGATCGCACACGATGCGGAGCAGTCGACCGCCGTGATGATCCAGGTGTTGCGCGAAGCGTTGTCGCTGGAAACACTGGATGTGCGCCCGGCGCAACGACGCCTGTCGCGGCAGCAACGGCACTTCCGTGTGCCGTTTTTCGCAGAGTTTCGCGAACTCGAAGGCCCCCCACGCACGCAGCTTTCGTTGGTGTGCGCGGACCGGCCAGGCCTGCTCGCCAGGATCGCGTCGAGCTTTCGCGAATGCGGCCTGCGCGTGCAGGACGCGCGCATCGCCACGTTTGGCGAGCGCGCGGAGGACTTCTTCGAACTGACGGATAGTGCGGGTCAGGTGCTGGACGACGCGCAACGCGAGCAACTGCTCGCTACGCTACGCCACCGTCTGGACGACGGCGACGAATGAGATCGGAACCGATGAATTCAAGGGTCACCTCTGCCGAACTCGAATCCGTGATTGCCGAGGCGTTCGCTTTGCGCGCCGAGCTCGGCACGGACGCATTGCGTGCTCGCGCAGGCGACGCGGTCGCCGAAGTTGTAACTTTGCTTGAGAGTGGCCGCGCACGCGTGGCGGAGCCCGATGGCGATGGCGGCTGGCGCGTCAACCAGTGGTTGAAGCAGGCCGTGCTGCTGTATTTCCGCTTGAACGAAAACCGTGTGATGCCGGGCGAGCCCGCGCCGTGGTTCGACAAGGTGCCGCTGCGGTTCGAGGGCTTCGACGCGGCCGCGTTCCGCGAGCTTGGCGCGCGTGCGGTGCCCGGCGCGTGGGTGCGACGCGGCGCGCACATTGGACGCGACGTCGTGCTCATGCCGAGCTTCGTCAACATCGGAGCGTATGTAGGCACCGGCACCATGGTGGATACGTGGGCCACCGTCGGCTCTTGCGCGCAGATCGGCGCCCGCGTGCACATATCGGGCGGCGCCGGCATCGGCGGCGTGCTCGAGCCGCTGCAGGCGAGCCCGACCATCATCGAAGACGATTGCTTCATCGGCGCGCGTTCGGAAGTGGTCGAGGGCGTGGTCGTCGAGCGTGGCAGCGTAATCGGCATGGGCGTATTTCTCGGCCAATCGACGCGCATCTTCGACCGCGCCAGCGGCACAGTCTCCTACGGACGCGTGCCAGCCGGCAGCGTGGTGGTGGCGGGTTCGCTGCCCGCGGCCGACGGTTCGCACAGTCTTTACTGTGCAGTGATCGTCAAGCAGGTCGACGAGAAGACGCGCTCCAAGACTTCCATCAACGAATTGTTGCGCGCGGGCGAATGAAAGTCCCTGGCACTTGCTCGCGATGACGAATCCCGACAACGACGTGCGTGTGTACGGACTCCCCCAATGCGACACCTGCCGCAAAGCGCGCAAGTGGCTCGACCGGTTCGGCGTCGCGCACGAATTCATCGACTACCGTGCGCAACCCATTGCTGGCGACACGCTGAAATCCTGGGCCGCAACGGTGGGATGGGACACGATGATCAACCGCGCCAGCACCACCTGGCGTGCGCTGTCGCCATCACGCAAGCTCGCCGCGAGCGCCAGCGACGCCGAGTGGGTGCTGCTGCTCCGCGAATACCCCGCGCTTCTAAAGCGCCCCGTCGTCGTCGTCGACAGCGACGCCCCCACCTTCGGCTTCACCGACGCCGCCTTCAAACGCCGCTTGCTGCCGTGACGTCGACGTCGGAACCGGCCGCAGGTATGTCGTCCGAAGTCATTGCGCTCTGCATCGACCTTTGCCGACGCGCGTCCGTAACTCCGGACGACAGCGGCTGCCAGGGTGTCATCGGCGCTCGCCTTGCTTCGTTTGGTTTCCTGGTCGAGGCGATGCCATTCGGTGAGGTGCGCAATCTCTGGGCTACGCACGGCGAGGGAGCGCCGGTCACTGTGCTTCTCGGACATACCGATGTCGTTCCTCCGGGCGATCTGGCCGCATGGACCACACCGCCCTTTGAGCCAACCATTCGCGATGGCGCACTCTATGCGCGCGGCGCCGCCGACATGAAAGGCGCAGTCGCCGCGATGACGCTCGCGCTCGAAGCGTTTGTCGCCACAAATCCAGATCATCGCGGCACCGTCGCATTGCTGCTCACCAGCGACGAAGAAGGCGCAGCGCACGACGGCGTCCGCCGCGTGGTCGAAGCCTTTCGCGAGCGCGGACAGTGCATTGATTACTGCGTGGTGGGCGAACCGTCTTCGTCGGAACAGCTTGGCGATACGATCCGGATCGGCAGACGGGGTTCGCTGCACGCGCGCGTCACCGTGCAAGGCATCCAGGGCCACGTTGCTTATCCAGAAAAGGCGCGCAATCCGATCCACAGCGCTGCGGCTGCGATTGCGGAGCTGGCCGTGCACTGTTGGGACGCAGGCAACGAAGCGTTTCCGCCGACCACATTCCAGATCTCAAACATCCATGCCGGCAGCGGTGTCACCAACGTCATTCCTGGCGAAGTCGTGCTCGATTGCAATTTCCGTTTCGGCACCGCATCGCGCGAGGAGGATCTCAAACACGGACTGGAATCGGTGCTCGCCCGACACGGACTCGAGTACACAATTACGTGGGAACTTTCCGGCGCGCCGTTCCACACGCTACCTGGAAAACTGCGTGACGCAGCGGTGGCTGCGTGCCGCGACGTATGCGGCCTCCAGCCGCGCGCCGACACCGGCGGCGGCACATCGGATGGCCGCTTCATCGCGCCGATGGGCGCCGAAGTGATCGAGCTCGGCCCCTGCAACGCCAGCATCCACAAAGTCGACGAAAGCATCGCGATTAAAGACCTGGAACGCCTTCCTGCGCTCTACCTCGCTGTCATTGAGAACCTTGGCACGTAGTCGCTATCAGCGGAACTGAGAGAGGAGCCAGCGCAAATCTGTCTCATTCGGCGTGCGCGAATCCTCAACAACGCCGTTCCGCAGGGAACGCGAGTCGACTTGAGCCGTAGACCGTGCAGCAAATCATTGAGGAGTCAGGAGCAGGTGGTGTACAGGCGGGCCGGGGAGGAACGGTGTGGCTCGACCAACGGCCCAGTCGTCGTGGCCGGCGCGATAGAACGGAGATAGCGGGTGACCGCTCTGGCCGCCGGGCATGTGGAAGTAACCCTCCTCTTCATGGCCGGGAGAGACGGCGAATCGCTCGGAGGCCCCGAACGTGGCGCCTTGCACGAACGGCATGTGCACGTCGCCAGGGAGTTCTTGCTCGCGCGTGTTGAGGAGCCAGCTCAATCCGGGAATCCCACCGAGGGGGTGATTGATCTGGCTCGAATTGCGTTCGCCCCAGGTGCGCTTGGCGAGACCGCCAGAAAGCGGAGCGAGTTCGTCGATCACGTCGCGGGCCGAGCGTTCCAGCAGCGCGTTCCAGCTGGAGTAGATCGGTGCGAGCAAGTGCGGCGGTTTCCGGGTAATGAGCGGCCACACCACTGCCTCGGATTGCGCAGGCGAGGGACGCGGTGCCTCAGGATCCGCCGCATGGATTGGGGCCGTCAACATGTCGAGAACGTTGGCGATGACACGCGCGCGAAAGTGTCGCGTGAGTCGATAGCTGACGCTGTCCACGCTGGCACGCTCAGGCATCGGCGCGATCGCAGCACTGAGCACGCGCATGCCAGCGTCGTTGGGATCGCGTGACGCGGTGTCGCGGAGCAGCTGCCACCAATGCTGCAAAAACACCGCCCGATTATCCCGCTGGATTGCCAGCATGTCGGCAGGAACGAAACGATCGCGCTCGCGCAATCCGTCGCGGATTTGTCTGCCGCGTGCACCAAGGGTCAAGCCGCCATCGCCGAGCAATGCCGCCGCTTCGCCGCCGACGTTACGGGCGTTTGCGGTCCACAGCCGCCCGCCTGGCGGATCGATGACGCGCGGATTCTGCGGCGGTGGCAGCCATCCACTCCAACCGACGCCGGGTTCGCTCCAGTCGGCGGGCGCGCTGGCGTCGAAACCGGTGCGGATCGGAATGCGGCCGCCGAGCACCCAGCCTATGCGACCGCTTGAATCTCCGCCCACGAAATTCTGGGCAGGCAGTCCCGCCCGCGTGATGAATTCGACTGCTTCATCGAGATCGCGTGCGCGTTCGAGCGCGCCGACGCCGAGATTGAACGCGCCGGGTCGATGCGCGGTCCACGCCAGTGCGAGAGACGGCGCCCCTGATGGTTCGTGCAGGATCGGTCCCCAGATCGTTTCGCGCACGAACAATTCAACGGGCGCGCTGCCCTTCACCGCGATTGATTCGCGCAGCGACTCGACCGAACGCCAGCCAGCTGCCGTCGCGTAGCGGGTGCGAGCCGTGTCGAGCCAGCGCACCTCGACCCAATCCATCCAGTCGCCGTAGCTGTTGGTGAATCCCCACGCAACACGCGTATTGCTGCCGACCACCAGCGCGGGTGTGCCCGGGAGCGTCGCACCCGATATATCCACGCGGCCATCGGGAGCATGCTTGTCGGAAAACTTGAGGCGTGCTCGAAACCAGATATTGGGCACGCGCAGGCCGAGATGCATGTCGTTGGCGACCAGCGCGGCGCCATGCGTGGTCAGCGCACCGCTGACGGCAAAATTGTTGCTGCCGGGCTTCTGTTCGCGTTGCGCTCGCGCTTCGCCTTCGAACCATTGACGCGGCAGAGTGCGCAGATCGATGTCCTCCGCGGACGGCAACACGGCCCTGGGTACACTCGATCCGTCGAGCGCGGCGTCCCATTCGCTGCCGCGCGGATCGAGCCACGCCGCGAGCCGCGCGGGCAAATGCTTGCGGGCGGCGGCGCGTGCGAGTTCCTCGCGGTTTTCGCCGCCCTGCAGATCGAGGAACATCGCGAACACGACCAGTGCGCAGTCTTCGCGATTCCATCGCCGCGGTTCGACGCCGAGCAGCAGGTATGGGAACGGACGTGCGCGCAGTTGCGCAAGTCCCTGATTGACCCCGTCGGCGTAGGCATCGAGCAGCGCCCGCTCGCCCGCGCTCAGCAGGTCGATGTCACGCCGGGCACGTGCGCGAAAGCGGTGCATGCGTTGCTTGCGATCGACCGCCAGCGCGCGCTCACCGAACATCTCGGCCAGCTCGCCCGCCGACGAGCGACGCAGCAGGTCCATCTCGAAAAAGCGTTCCTGCGCGTGCACGAACCCGAGCGCGCGATAGGCGTCGACGCGATCACCGGCGTCAACCGTCACGACGCCCAGCGCATCGCGCGTGACGCTCGTTGCTGCCGAGAGCCCCGGCAACGGGGCGCGATCGGCAAGTTGCGGCAGACTCATGCGCAGCAGCACATAAGCCGCAAGCACCGCCAGCATCAACACCACAATCAGCGTGAGTACTCCGCGCCGCAGCCATCGACCTACCCGCATGCGCATACCCCTGGAAATCTGCGCACATTATGCGCGACGCTTGCTCGTCCTTCTGCTTGACCGCGCGCTTGCGACCGGGCGAATCGACGAATAGAACCCCTCCCCCTCCGGGGGAGGAGTTGGGGAGAGGGTTCGATTTTGCCGCAACATCGAACCCTTTCCCTCAGTCCCTCTCCCGGCAGGAGAGGAATGAAGAGCTGCGCGCCGGCAGGCTTGCACCGAGCGGCCCACCAAAAGGCGACGGAGTTCGTGCACTTTGCAGGTTACGCGATGGCGATGCGGTCCACGCGCTGGAATCCACGCGGGAGTCTCGATCCGCGTTGCGCACGGTTGCCCTGGTACGCGACCAGGTCCGCCCACTTCATGCGCAGATGACGCTGGCCGGAAAACACCAGCACCTCGCCGCCTTCGCGCACGACAGCGA
>JBKJND010000206.1:0-4300 GCA_046596095.1 Ahniellaceae bacterium
CGCAACGGACGCGAAGTCCAGTGGACCGTTCGCCGCGGCAACGGTTCGGAACAGGCGCTGTACTACCGCGCCACCGTTTATCGGGATGATCACGCAGCTGCACCCGAGACCGAGCCGCGGCATGTTGCACAACCCGCATCCATGTACGACGAACCCTTTGCAACCGCGCGCATCACCGTTGTGGAGAATGCGCGTGAAGTCTCCGCCGATGTAGCGTCGCTGGCGGCCGCGATCGTGCGCGCCATCAACGCCGATCCGCCGTCGCCGGAAATCGAGCTGCTGCTGGGTCATGAGCGCAGTGCGGAGACTCGCGCCCTGCTGGCGCAGAGTCTGCTCAAGGATGAACGCGTATTGACGCGACTCGTGCACGGACTTGAGCTGGCGCGCGCACGCAGCGACGCGGATCTGCTGCCATTTTTGCAGGTGTACGAAAGAGACGCTCGCGAATGGCGCACGATCGATCCGCGCAGCGGCCATATTGGTTGGCCGGACGATTTTTTCCTGTGGTCGCGAAGCGATTCACCCGTGATCGATGCGGACGGCGTCGGCCGTCCCAAACTCGAATTCACCACACAACGAAGTCTCGCCAGCAGCCTCGATACCGCGCGCGAACGGCTCGAGACCCGCAACAAGGATCTGGTGGCGTATTCGCTGCTCGGCTTGCCGCTGCAATCGCAGGGCGTGTACCGGATTCTGCTGATGGTGCCGATCGGCGCCTTCATCATGCTGCTGCTGCGCAACTTTGTCGGCGTCAAGACTTTTGGCACGTTCATGCCGGTACTGGTCGCGCTCGCGTTTCGCGAAACCACCCTGCTTGCCGGCATCGTGTTGTTTACGTTGGTCGTCTCGCTCGGATTGTTACTGCGGTTTTATCTGGAAAAATTGAGGTTGCTGCTGGTGCCGCGTTTGACCGCGGTACTGATCCTGGTCGTACTGCTGATGGCGCTCGTATCGGTCGTGAGCAACAAGCTTGGAGCTGAAGTTGGACTGTCGGTGGCGCTGTTCCCGATGATCATCATGACCATGACGATCGAGCGTATGTCGGTGGCGTGGGAAGAGCACGGCGGCGCGGCAGCCATCCGCGAGGCCGCTGGCTCGTTGCTCGTAGCCGCGATCGCCTACCTCGCGATGAGCTGGAACCTACTCGAGCACTTGATCTTCGTGTTCCCGGAATTGCTGCTGGTGCTGTTCGCCGCAACCCTGCTCATTGGTCGTTATTCGGGCTATCGCTTGAGCGAACTGTTCCGGTTCCGCGCGCTGGCACACGACGATCCCATCACGCCGCGGCCCGCGAGCGACACCGCCGCGACGGTTGCCACGCCGCCGCCCGCGTCGGCGTGAACGCGTGAACCTGCTCGAGGTCGCCCGCAGCTTGCGCAAGATCGGCATGGTCGGCATCGGCCAGCGCAACGCGGAATTCGTGCTCATGTACAACCCGCGCCGGTTTTATCCGCGAGTGGACGACAAGCTCATCACCAAGAAGATGGCGCTGGCTGCGGGACTTCCTGTTCCCGACCTCTATGCGGTGGTGCGCGAAGAACACGAGATCGAGGAGCTGCACGCCAAACTCGAAGGACGCGAGCAGTTCGTGGTGAAGCCGGCGCATGGTTCGGGCGGCGACGGCATCCTGGTCATCACCGGTCGTCGCGGCAACAAATACCGACGTTCAAACGGCCAACTCATGCCGCGCGAAGAGTTCGACCATCATGTGTCGAACATGTTGTCAGGTTTGTTTTCGCTAGGCGGCCAACCCGATCACGCACTGGTCGAATACTGCGTGCAGTTCGATCCGATCTTCGAAAACGTCAGTTACAAGGGCGTGCCCGACATCCGCATTATCGTGTTCCTCGGTTATCCGGTCATGGCGATGATCCGCCTGCCCACGCGGCTCTCCGACGGCAAGGCCAATCTGCATCAAGGCGCCATCGGTGTCGGCATCGATTTGCCCACGGGCACGACGCGCCGCGGCGTGTGGGGACGCGAGCTGGTGCGCGAGCATCCCGACACCGAGCACACGATCGTCGGGCTCACCATCCCGCACTGGGACGAGCTGCTCATGATTGCTGCCAAGGCGTGCGAACTCTCGGGCCTCGGCTACGTCGGCGTCGATATCGTGCTCGATCGTGACCGCGGCCCGCTGGTGCTCGAACTCAACGCGCGGCCGGGCCTTGCGATCCAGATGGCTAACGGCAACGGTCTGCTGCACCGACTTCGACAAGTACAGGCACTGGAAACGGCCGGCGCACTCTCGCCCGACCCAGCCGAACGGATCGCGTTCTCGAAAGCGAACTTCCCGACGGCGTGAGCGGTCTCGGGTGGGTGTGAATAGCTCGAGGTTTGAGTCGATTCGGGCTTGAGCGCGTCGACGCAACCCGGTCGCAGCTGATGGTTGCGCAACGTTCAGCGATTGATTCTAGACTTAGACTCACGCTGTAGCGGCGCAATGTCCGACGCACTTCGTTCCCAACCCCTGCCTGCGATCGATCAGCATCGCCCCAAGCGGAGACGCAACTGTGAATCAGTATTCAACGAAAGTTCTGTGGGCATCTGCACTGGCGCTGGTCGTGGGGTTGTCGTTGCCGGCGTCGGTGGTCGCGCAAGAGTACGACGCATCGGAGAACAAACCCGTTTCGGGTGAAGCGCCTGCGAGTGTCGTAGATTCGCGACGCTCATCGTGGGCCAAAAAAAAGCGCAAGGGCGAAACGAGTGAGACGAAACCTGCGGGCGCGTCGCAGTACCCGAATGCCACCCGCAGCGAGCCCAAGGTCAATCTTTCCGAGGCGGGCCAGAAGAACATCAATCGCGCGTATGAACTCATCGGCGAAGAAAAGTATCCGCAGGCCGAAACTTTGTTGAAAGCTGTTGTCGACGGCAAGCGCTCGACTCCCTACGAACGTGCCCTGGCACTACAGGGTTTGTCCAGTGCGGCGTGGGAGCAGGACCGTTCGGCCGAGGCGCTGGACTTTGGCCAGCGCGCCATCGCCAGCAACGCGCTTCCCAACGATGCTTATTTCAGCGGCCTATACCAGCTGGCGCAGATGAATGTGTCCGACGAGAAATATGACGCGGCCCTTAAGTTGGTAGACCAGTGGTTCAGCGAAGCGCGCGTTGAGAAGGCCGAAGCGCACGCGCTGCGCGGCAACGCCCTGTACCGTCTCGAACGCTATCCGGAGGCTGCGGTCGCGCTGCAAAAAGCCATCGCGTTGTCGGACAAGCCCAACGACGGCTGGACGCAAATGTTGCTCGGGACTTATTACGAACAGAAACAATATGCGGAGGCGGCCAAGGTTGGCGAGGCCATGTTGGCCAAAGATCCCGACAACGAAAAAATGATCGCGCAGCTCGCCGCCGCTTACAGCGAAGGCGAACAAAACGAAAAAGCCGTGGCGTTGCTGGAAGGCGCCTATCAGCGCGGCGTGTTGAAATCCCCCGACCAGATCCGGCAGCTCTATCAGCTTTACAACTACCTGGAGAAGCCGCAGCAGGCAGCGAAGGTGATCAACGAGGGCATCGCCAAGGGCGTGCTGAAGGAGGATCTCGAAACCCTCAAGGCGCTCGCCTACGCCCACGTCACCCTCGAGCAGTTCGCGCCGGCTGCTGCCGCTTACGCCAAGGCGGCACAGTTCGCCAAAGACGGTGAAATGGACTATCAGCGCGGATTCCTGCTGGTGCAGGAACTCGACCAGGTGGCCGAGGGCAAAGCTGCGCTCGAGACCGCCGTCAGCAAAGGCGTCACCAAGCCAGGCAACGCCTACATCCTCATCGGCAACGCGGAGCTTGAACTCGGCAACAAGGCCGCCGCCGTCGCGGCGTATCAAAAGGCGCGCGGTTACCCCGAGTCGAAGGCGATGGCGGAAAGCTGGCTCAAGGGCAACAAGTAGTCGGAAAGTCGAGATCGAGCGGGTCCCGGATTGTTCGACGGCTCATTAGAGCTTTCGTTCTTGTTTTCGCGACGGCGTCTGGTGTACCGTCCGCCGTCCCGGTAACCAGCAATGTCTGCCGTCGCGCATTGGGTTGCGCGGGGGGCGTTGACGAGTCGGTGCTTTATGAGTATCGGATCCCATTTTGGTAGGCATGATGAGCAAGGTTGATCGCGACGGCATCAATTGGCGCAAGGTGACCGCTTACTCGGTTGCCATCGTTATTCACGTGGGCATGTTCCTTTTCATGCTGGCGCCGCCGCAGGCAGGTCCCTCGGAGGTGAAAGAGGACGCCGCCGTCACCGACGTGGTGTTCCTCGAGCCGCCACCCCCGCCACCTCCCCCGCCGCCGCCGCCGCCGGGGCCGCCCAAGATCATCA
>JBKJND010000019.1:0-3531 GCA_046596095.1 Ahniellaceae bacterium
ACCATGGCGCCGATGGCAATGGCAATGCCACCAAGAGAAAGGAGATTGGCGCTGATGCCCTGCTGATGCATCACGATGAACGCCGCCAGGACGCCGAGCGGCAGGCTGATGACAGCCACCAGCGCCGAGCGCAGATGCCAGAGAAACAACGCGCACACCAGCGCGACGACGAGAAACTCTTCACCGAGTTTCACTGTGAGGTTGCGCACCGCCTCGAGGATCAACTCGGAACGGTCGTAGACCGGGACGATCTCGACGCCCGCGGGAAGACTGGCGCGCAGTCCGTTGAGCTTGAGCTTGACCGCCTCGATCGCAGCGAGTGCGTTCTTGCCGGAGCGCAAGACGATGACTCCTCCCGCGACTTCCCCTTCGCCATCGAGTTCGGCAATGCCGCGTCGCAGCGCGGGACCGCGTTGCACGCTCGCTACCTCGCGCAGCAGCACCGGCACGCCGCCGCTGCCGGTCATCACGGGCACGCGTTCAAAATCTTCGCGACTGCGGAGGTAGCCTTCGCTCCGCACCATCACTTCGGCTTCGCCCTGCTCGATCACCGAGCCGCCGGTGGCGCCGTTGGCATCACGAACGGCCTCGACCAGCTGGTCGACCGTGATGCTGCGTGCGGCCAGTGCCTGCGGATCGGGCACGATCTGCCATGCCTGGACCATGCCACCGATGCTGGCCACTTCGGCTACGTCCGGCACAGTCTTGAGTTCGTAGCGCAGAAACCAGTCCTGCAGGGCGCGCAGTTGTCCAAGATCATGCTTGCCGGTGCGGTCGACCAGCGCGTATTCGTAGATCCAGCCAAGGCCCGTCGCGTCGGGTCCGAGTGAAGGACTCACCGCTGCCGGCAATCGGTCGCGCACCTGGCTCAAGTACTCGAGCACTCGAGAGCGTGCCCAGTACAAGTCGGTCGCGTCGTCAAACAACACGTATACGAATGAATCGCCAAAGAAGGAAAATCCGCGAACCGCCTTGACGCCTGGCACGGACAGCATTGTGGTCGTCAGCGGATAGGTGACCTGGTCCTCGACGATGCGCGGCGTCTGGCCGGGCCATTCGGTGCGGATGATGACCTGCGTGTCGGACAGATCCGGTAATGCATCGAGCGGCGTGCGCATCACCGACCACACGCCGACAACGGCCAACGCCAGCGCCGCCATCAACACGAACATCCGATTGGCGATCGATGCGCGAATGATCGCCGCGATCATGGTTTGTCCTCAGCGCTTTCTTGTTCAGCCTCCGCGCTCAACCGTTCCAGTGCGCCAGTCAGATTGGCTTCCGAATCGATCAGAAACTGGCCCGAAACCACAATGCGTTCGCCGCCCTCGAGACCCGAAAGGATCTCAGTGAAACCGCCGCTGCTGCGGCCGGGTTGCACCAGCACCGGTTGAAACTTGTCGTCCTTCCCGAGAACGATGACGCGCGCCAGCTTGCCGCTGCCAATCAGCGCATCGGAGGGCACCAGTGGAAGCTCCACGCCCTCGCTGGGCTGGAGCGCAATCTGCGCAAACATTCCAGGTGCCAACGCACCATCTGGATTGTCGAGCACGATGCGCGCGCGCTGCGTTCGACTGCCCATGTCCACTTCGGGCAACAACGTTTCAACGACGCCGCGAAATTCGCGTGCGGGAATCGCGTCGACGGTCGCCACCACTGGCGTCCCGGCGGCAATGCCGGCGACGCCGGCTTGGGGCACCGATGCTTCCAGCCACACCGTCGCAGTTCCGTTGATGCGGAACAGCAGCGTGCCGGTTGGTGTCGATTCTCCTTCGCGCACGCCAATCTCGCTGACCACGCCGTCGATGGGCGAAGTCAGGGTGATGCTGCCACCCCGCCCTGCGCCAGCCGGCACGCCCAGGGCGCGCAAACGCTCGCGCGACGCGGATCGCAGCGCGCGTGCCGCAGCCGACTCCGCGTTGTTCAAGGCGCGTGCTTCCGCCAGTGCCGTGCTCCACATCGGAGCGAGCACACTGGCCAAGGGTTGTCCCGCGCGCACGGCGGTGTACGGTGCCTTGACGTACAACCGGTCCACGATGGAATCCACGCGCGCACTCACCACGCGCTCGTTGCGGAGATCCCAGACGATGGTCCCGGGCACTCGCACCGAACTTGCCAGATTGCCGAGCGTCACCACGGCGCTTCGAATGCCAAGGTTCTGACGCACGCCCGATGCGACGGTGACGCCGCCTTCGGTTGCTGCATCCGCGTACTTTGGAACCAGTTGCATATCCATGAAGGGCGACTTGCCGGGCTTGTCGAAACGCTGGTCGGGCACCATCGGGTCGTACCAATAGAGTGCCTCGCGTTCGGCAGGTACAGCTTTGCCTGCACTTGACTCGATCGGCTTCGAGCGTGACTGCCCCCACCAGTAGCCCAGCGACAGAACGCCGAGCAACAACGCCAAAGTCGCGACAACGATCGCGGGCCGATTCGTCAAGTTCATGACCGATCCTCCAAAGGCAGCAGGTAGGCCAGCCCGGCCCACACGCGACCAAGCTCACCCAGGTGTTGCGCGTGCGACAGATACACATCGAGTTCGTCGCGCTGCGCGTTGAGCCAGGACTGCACGTCACCTCCGGCACGATAGGACGCAAGCGCCGTTGCGCTGCGGTCGCGCGCGAGCGGCAACATCTTGTCTTCATGCAGAGCGACCTGGCGTTTGAGTCCTTCCCATCGGGCAATGTCGGCACGGATGCTCGCAATCGCCTCTCGCCGTAGATCCTCACGCGTGGCCACCGCCACGGAGTAATCCGCCTCACGCGCAGACACCGCGCGGTCCTGCCGATCGCCGGGGAAGAATGGAAGGGACATTCCAACTTCGATCGAGAGCATATCGCTGCGACCGCCCTGACGTTGGCCGTAAGAGGCCCCTAGGCTCCAGTCGATGCGTTTCTCGGCGCGCGCAAGCTCGATGTTTGCTGCGGCAACCGCCACTTGCGCGCTCGCCGGCAACAGTGGACTGAGCCGGTCGATGGTCGCGACGAGACGGGTCTCCGGGACGCGCAGCAGGCGAAAGTTGGGTGTTTCCTGCGTCGTCTCGACAAGGACTTCGCCGAGCCATCGCGACAAGCCCACCTGCGCGACCGCGCGCCGGGCACGCACCGATTCGATCCGGTTGTCGATCTCGAGCACGGCGACTTCGGTCGCCAGCGCGTCGGCCACCGGCTCCGCTCCTCCACTCACGCGCGCTGCGGCAATTTCGGCCGCCGATGCCGCTTGCGCCCGCAACGCTTTGAGCGCAGCGAGCTCAGTTTGCGCGGCCCAGACATCAATCCAGGCGAGCGCCGCGGCGCGGCGTACGTCGAGCTTGGCGGCGTCGGACAAAGCGCGCGCTTCGTCAATTTTGCGCACCGCAAAATTGCTGCGCGCCTCGCGCTTGGCGCGCGCCGGAATGTCCTGACGCAGACCAATGCGCTTCATGGTCATCTCGTCGGCGCGGAAATCAAAGCTGTCACCGCCCGTGATCGGAAGATTGTCGATACCGAGCACAAGCATTGGATCAGGCAAGGCGCCGGCGCGCGCTGCGTC
>JBKJND010000272.1:0-2721 GCA_046596095.1 Ahniellaceae bacterium
GACGGAGGTAATTAACCCGGATTAATTACCTCCGTCCTCTTTTCACGGTGGCCGTGGCGCGCGAAACTTCGCGAGACGCTGCAATGCCTGGACAGGAGGAGATCACCATGATTCGCCTATTGCTCGTGGCTTGGGTGCTTGTTGCGATCGCGCCGGTGTTCGCGATCGAACCGTTCTTCGCGCCCGCGCAGCCGTCCAGCGCCATCGAGGTGCGTCTGCATCCGACCGAGATCGTGACGGCGGGGCAGCAGAAGCTCGTGACGTTCGGCGTGCCGTTTCCGCGTGGTTCGTTGACGCCGGCAGCGCTTGCGAATGTGCGGGTGTTGCGCAGCGGCGTGGAGATTCCCGCGCACGTCGCCGCGCTCACGCCATGGCGGCATCGCAGCAATGCAGCGATCGACGGCCAGTCGGTCCGCGTGGTGCGGATCCAGATCAACCTGAACTTCCCGTCGACGTTTCCCGCGTTCGAGACGGTCACCGTGTCGTGGGGTGGTGCGCCACGCACGCTCGACGTAACGGAGTTCACGGATCCACGCACCGCCTGGCATCTTGTGACGAGCAGCAGCTTCATCGCCGCCGACAATGTGCTGGAACCCGATGTTTACGCGGTGTTGCCGCGCGGATGGCTCGTGGCCGGTGCGCTGAAAGGCTCGCGCAGCACGCCGTTCGATCCGACAAATACCGAGCCGCGCGACAACCCCGCCACCAACGATGCGATCGCGACCTGGCCCGAGTTCCGCGAGGCCGAACGCGCCTTCAAGAACAACTTCTACAACGTGATCAATCGCGACGATCCGGCGGTGACGCTGGCAAACCAGTGTCCATACCGCGATGGCGTGAATCGCGAGCCCTGGCTGTATGACCGCGCCGCGACGATGTTCGCGCTGTATTTCCGCTCGGGCTACTTCAGCGCGCTGCGCGAGGCGGTGCGCGCCACCGAGTACTACGGCGCTCGCGTCGATGCGCAGGGGTTCTTCAACCTCGCCCCTGGCGACGTCAAGTACGCGTACAACGAGTCGCTCGCCTATTCGCATTGGCTGACCGCCGACGACACGCAGCGGCAGCGCGTCGCGAACACGACGCTCGGCGCCGCGAGCTTTCCGCACGCATGGACGCCGACGCGAAATTTCTGGACCGAACGCCACGCCGCGTTCAAGCTGCTCGCAAACGTGGTCGCATATGAAGTGCATGGCGGCACCGCTCGGCGCGATGCGGTGAACCAGATTCTCGCCGACCTGCGCGCGCATCAGGACGGCGCCGGCGGCCAGGTGCCCTTGCCGCGAATCGATGGCGGTCTCTACCATCTTGGCACGCAGCACGACGGCGACTGGCCAGGCGCCAGCTACGGCGGATCGTCGTGGATGAGCGTGTTGTTGTCCGATGCAGTGGTGCGGGCATACGCAACCGGCGAGGACGCAGCGACCGCGCAATTCCTGGCGCGACTCGGCAATTTTCTGCATGCGACGGTCGTGGTCACCACCGAGCACAGCTACAACACCACGAGCGCCGCGCTCGCACTGCCGCGCTACGCGATGCTGCGCGACGGGAGCGATGGCCAACGCAATTTCGAAGACGTCGAGCATGCGCTTGAGGTCGCGGCGCACCTGGCCTGGGCCGATTACTTCGCGCGCGTGACGGGTACGCCTGATGCGCGTCTCGGGGCAATGGCCCTGTCGATGTACGCGACCTACGACATCGGCGTAAATTTCTGGATTCGCCCCACTGGACCGGCGTCCGGACTGCCTGCTTACCGCGTTGCACCCTGGCGCAAATGGGGCTGGGAACACCGGACGTCGGATGGCATCGGGTTCGCGCTAGCGTCTGGCGCCGAGTCGCTGTTGTTTGCAGACGGCTTCGAATAGCACCGTTTCACAGAAAAAGGGGACGGAGGTAATTAACCCGGATTAGTTACCTCCGTCCCCTTCCCGCTAGCGCGCGCAGCTGCGATCAAGCGCCGTACGTGAGGAGACCCGCCAGCGCCGTGAGTGCAAGGGTGCGCCCAAGGCTCTGGTGCAATCCAAACAGTAGCAGCGCCGCAATCGCGGTCAGACCGAGGGCGCGCAGATCCAGCGTCGAGAAATCGGGAGCCAGCACCTGCACGAACCCGGCGCGCGCCCAGGACACGTCCTCGAACAGCACGTGCGCCGCGAACCAGATCGAGAGGTGCGCGATGACACCCACGACCGTAGCCGTGACGAATGCGAGCGCGGTACGCAGCCCACGGTTGGCGTTGATCCGATCGATGTGCGGGCCTCCGAGGAAAATCCACACGAAACTGGGCACAAACAAAAACCACACCGCGAGGAGGCTCGCGCAGGTGGCGAAGAGCAGCGGCGCGTCGCTCAGGCCGGATTGATATGCCGCCACAAAGGCTACGAACTGCAACACGAGAATCAGAGGGCCGGGTGTCGTTTCGGCCAATCCCAAGCCATCCGCCATCTGCCCGGCGGTGAGCCAGCCGTATTCCACGACCGCGCTGTCGGCCACGTGCGACAACACCGCATAAGCCCCGCCAAACGTGACCAGCGCCAGTTCGCTGTAAAGCGCACTCAGTTGCGTCAGCAAGTCATCGGAGCCGCGCAGCAGCAGGAGCAGCCCCAGCGGCGCCAGCCACGACACCGCCAACGTGCCGGTCAACAGCCAGGGAGTGCGCAGTGCTTGCGCAGCCGCAGGAATTTCACCGACGGGTTCAACGCTACGGCGCCCGAATAGCCATCCGAC
>JBKJND010000318.1:0-2659 GCA_046596095.1 Ahniellaceae bacterium
CGCCTGAGTATCGCGCGCAGATCGCCAAAGATTCGATCGATCCGTGCAAGGCCGAAAAGCTTATCGCCGCGGGTTTTTTCACTGACAACGTCGGCTTCACGGCCATGGCCAACAGCAACGGCAACTTCGCGTATCAACGGACCACCGGTCTCGACTACACCTGCACCGTGCGCACCGAAGACGGCAGCGGCTCGGGTTGGGTGGGACGCAACGAAGCCGCGGTATCGAAGTTCGATACCAGCGAGGCCATCCGCACCGGCATCGCCAAGGCGAAAGGCTCGGCCGGCGCGAAGGCGCTCGAGCCCGGCAAATACACGGTGATTCTCGAACCTGCGGCAGCAGGCGGTCTCATCTCTTTCATGATGTTCGGATTCGACGCGCGCCAGGCCGACGAGGGGCGCAGCTTTCTCACGAAGAAAGGTGGCGGCAACAAACTTGGCGAAAAGGTGTTCGACGCGCGCGTCAACATGTTTTCCGATCCCGCGCACCCGGGTCTCGCGGTGGTGCCATGGGATCAGGAAGGGCTGCCGCGCGAGCGCATGGACGTCATCAAGAACGGCAAGATCGATTACCTCCAGTATTCGCGCTATTGGGCCAAGCTCAAGGAAAAACGCGCAACAGGCCAGCCGGGCAATCTCGTCATGACCGGCGGCGACAAATCAACGGCGGACCTGGTCGCTTCGACGAAAAAAGGCGTGTTGGTGACGCGCACCTGGTACATCCGTCTGGTAGATCCGCAGACGATGCTGCTGACTGGTCTCACCCGCGACGGCACGTTCTACATCGAGGACGGCGAGATCAAGTACCCCATCAAGAACTTCCGCTTCAACGAGTCGCCGGTGATCATGCTCAACAACGTCGAGGAGCTCGGCAAACCCATCCGTCTGTCGGGCGACGAATCTTCGTTGCTCATGATGATGCCGCCCATGAAGCTGCGCGACTTCACCTTCACCTCGTTGTCGGATGCGGTGTAGGCCGCAGCCAGCAAGAAGCATGCAGCGCCGCGAGGCGCTGCGATGGTTGGGTGGCGCAGCGGCGGCAATCGCGCTTGCGCCTCGGCGCAGTCTTGCGCAGGCGACGCCGAAAACCACGATGCAGAGCAGCGATTACGATTTCTCGTTTACGCGGCTCATGTACGAGTCCGGCGACTGGGATGTCGACCAGCGCATGCCGGTGAACGTCATCACGTCGCTGATCGACTACACGACGCTTCGGGTCGATCCTGAGGAGCGCGTCGTGGCGCTGGCAGACGCCCCCGCGTTGACCGCGCCGTTCTGCTACCTGGCCGGACACAAACTGGTCGAGTTCAATCCTGTCGAACGACGCAACTTCGAACGCTACGTGCGCAATGGCGGCTTCGTGTTCGTGGACGATTGCAATCACGATATCGACGGCCTGTTCGCGCGCTCGTTCGAGGCGCAGATGGTGTCCATCTTCGGTAGCGATGCGCTGGCGCGTCTGCCGAAGGATCACGCGGTTTACCGCAGCTTCTTCGAGTTCGATGGTCCGCCTCCAACCAGTTTCGAGTTGAACGGCTGGGGCGATGATCTGATCCACGATTATCTGCGCGGCATCGAGATCGACGGACGGCTCGGTGTGCTCTACAGCAACAAGGATTATGGCTGCGAGTGGGACTACGACTGGCGCAACAAGCGCTTCCTAGCCGAAGACAACACGCGCTTCGCGGTCAACGTCGTCGTCTACGCCCTCACTTCATGATGCGCGCACTCCCCCCTCCCTCGGCCCCTCCCCCGACGGGGGAGGGAGGAAGTCTGGTTCCGGGGCACAATCGGACACGGCATTGTTGATGAATATTTCGATGAACAAGCTAGTGACTGAAGCAATCGTCGTGGCGAAGCTCGCGAAGCTGGACGATTTGCGCGCGGCGATCGGGCGCGCGATCGTCGGGCAACACGAAGTCGTGGAGCAGTTGCTGGTGGCGCTTCTCGCAGGCGGGCATTGCCTTCTGGAAGGCGTGCCTGGGCTGGGCAAGACACTGCTGGTACGCACCCTCGGGCAGGCTTTGGCGCTCGACTTTCGCCGCGTGCAGTTCACCCCCGACCTCATGCCCAGCGACATTCTCGGCACCGAGATTCTCGAAGAGGATCACGGCACCGGCCGCCGCGAGTTCAAGTTCCAGCGCGGCCCCGTGTTCACCAATCTGCTGCTCGCCGATGAGCTCAACCGGACGCCTCCCAAGACGCAGGCGGCGTTGCTCGAGGCGATGCAGGAGCACACGGTCAGCTACGCCGGCGTCACGCATGCATTGCCTGCACCCTTCTTCGTGTTGGCGACGCAAAATCCGATCGAGCAGGCCGGAACCTACCCTTTGCCCGAAGCGCAACTCGATCGCTTCCTGTTGAATATTCGCGTCGGCTATCCGGGCGAAGCCGAGGAACGGGAAATCCTCGCGCAGACCACGGGCACCCGCACTTGCGAGATTCCGCAAGTGATGCAGGCTGGCGACGTCATCGAGCTGCAGCAGCTCACGCGCGAAGTGCATCTCGGCGAGGACCTCTTGCACTGGATCACGCGATTGGTTCGAGCCAGTCGGCCCCAGTCGGGAGCCGATGACGCGATTAACAACTGGGTGAAGTGGGGCGCAGGACCGCGCGCAGGCCAGGCGTGGGTGCTCGCGGCCAAGGCACGCGCACTGCTG
>JBKJND010000423.1:0-2624 GCA_046596095.1 Ahniellaceae bacterium
GCGTCTGCGCGCCAGGCCTTGACCAGCGACACGTCGGCCTTGAGTGCAGTCTCGAGCACGTAGTGATGGCCGTCGAAGATGCGCGTTTCCTTGCCTTCGGCCACCACCGTGCCGTAGCCCGTGCGCGTGAAAAATGCCGGGATACCGGCGCCGCCGGCGCGCAACCGCTCCGCCAGCGTGCCTTGCGGGTTGAATTCGAGCTCAAGCTCGCCGCCCAGGTACTGGCGTTCGAATTCCTTGTTTTCACCCACGTACGACGAGATCATCTTGCGAATCTGCCGGGTGCTGAGCAGTTGCCCGAGTCCGAATCCGTCAACGCCGGCATTGTTGGAGATCACGGTCAGGTCGCGCGCGCCGCTGTCGCGCAGCGCGGCGATCAAAGCTTCGGGGATTCCGCAGAGACCGAACCCCCCAACCGCCAGGGTCTGGCCGGATGCAACTACACCGTCTAGCGCAGTCGCGGCATCGGGATACAGTTTGCTCTTGCGCCGGCTCTTGGCGGCGTTCGCGTCTGGCATGTTTTCGACCCGCGGCAGAGGAGTTCCGCCGTCGCCACGAGTGTAACCTGCGACCCGCGCGGCGGCGACGATCGCGAATTGGATTCGCACTGGACCTTTGGGCAATGGTCCGAATCGCGCGTGAGGTCGCCGGGGCGACGTGACCTACAATTTCGATTCCGACCTGCGGGAAAGTCTGATGCCTGGAGTTGCGCTGATTACCGCCGATGCCGCGCGTGCGCGCGACGAGGATCTGGCTCCGCTGCTCGCGGCGTGTGCCGATGCCGGTCTCGACGCCGACGTGGTGAGCTGGAATACGCCCGACGCCGATCTGTCGCGCTACGGCGCCGCGGTGTTGCGCTCCCCGTGGGACTACGCCGAACGGCTGGATGAGTTCCTTGAATGGTGCGCACGCTGCACGGCGCAGGCCACGCTCATCAATCCGCTCGAAGTGGTGCGCTGGAACACCGACAAGCACTACCTTGCCGATCTGGTGCGCGCGGGCATCGCCTGCGTGCCCTCAACTTTTATCGAGCCGGGTGCGGACGCTCGCGATCGCCTGTCGAATTTTCTTGCGGCGCACATCGGCGCAGCCGAATTCGTGGTCAAGCCCTCAGTGGGCGCGGGCTCGCGCGACGCGCGGCGCTTTGCACGTGCCGATATCGCCACCGCGACGGCGCACGCGGCCGCGCTGCTCGGTGCCAATCGCAGCGTGCTGCTGCAACCGTATCTCGCACGCGTCGATGCGCGCGGCGAAACCGCTCTTGTTTACTTCAATCACGTCTTCAGCCACGCCATCCGCAAAGGCCCGTTGCTGCGTTCCGGCAGCGCGGCCACGGATGAATTGTTCGCGCCCGAGGCGATTACCTCGCGCGTGCCCACCGCAGACGAACACGCGCTGGGCGATGCAGTGGTTGCAGCAGTTGGCCGGCGCTTCCCGAAGTTCGCACCTCTCGCCTACATCCGCGTCGATCTTCTGCACGATGACGATGACGCGCCGTGCGTGCTGGAACTGGAACTGGTCGAGCCTTCGCTGTTCTTCGCACACGGTGCCGGCAGCGCCGAGCGGTTCGCCGCCCTGCTCGCCGCCCGCGTGCGACCTTAGCTGCAACGATGCGCAGCGGCTAGAATTCGCGTCCGGGCGAGGCGGCCCTTCGCAAAGCTGGTTATCTCGATGAAGATTTTGGTCGGCTTCAAGCGCGTGGTGGATTACAACGTGCGTATCCAGGTCAAGCCGGATGGCTCGGGCGTGGTCACCGATGGGGTCAAGCTCTCGGCCAATCCGTTCGACGAGATTGCGCTGGAAGAAGCACTGCGATTGCGCGACAAAGGCATCGCCACGGAAGTGATCGTGGCAACGATCGGACCCGCCGATTGCCAGGCGCACCTGCGCAGCGGCCTCGCGATGGGCGCCAACCGCGCGTTGCATGTGGTGATCGATCAACCGATCCAGCCGCTTACGGCGGCGCGCGTGTTTCTCAAACTTGTCGAGAAGGAACAGCCCGACCTCGTCATTCTCGGCAAACAGGCCATCGACGACGACGCCAACCAGACCGGGCAGATGCTGGCAACTCTGTGGGGCCGACCGCAGGCGACGTTTGCGTCGAAGCTTGAGATCAACGGCATGGTCGCGACGGTAACCCGCGAGGTCGACGCCGGGCTTGAGACGCTCGAAGTCGATCTGCCCGCCGTGGTCACCACCGACCTGCGCCTTAACCAGCCGCGGCATACCAAGCTGCCCGACATCATGAAAGCCAAGAGCAAGCCGCTGGAGACGCTGGCGTTCGCCGATCTCGGCGTCGATTCCGGCGACACGCTAAAGGTCAGCCATTACGCGCCACCACCGAAGCGCTCGCGCGGCGTGATGGTCAAGGACGTTCCCGAACTCGTCGCGGCACTCAAGCAGAAGGGGTTGCTGTGATGAGCAAGGTACTGATCGTTGCGGAGCATCTCGGCGGCAAGCTCAACGGCTCGACGGCGAAATGCGTGAGCGCGGCGCTGGCGCTCAAGCCGGACAGCATCGATATCGTGGTGCTGTCGGACGCGCCTGACGCAATCGCCGCGGAAGCTGCGCAGATCGCCGGCATCGCGCGCGTGCTGACGGTGACGAATGCTGCCAACGCGCAC
>JBKJND010000035.1:0-4451 GCA_046596095.1 Ahniellaceae bacterium
GCAAGGCGCTGATTCCAAAGAGCAAAAGCGAACAAGAACAGGGGAAACGTCAGGAGCGGCTCTACAACGGCAAGGGCGCACACGCCGCAACGGCGTCGGGGCGCACACGGCACATCAGGGGCACACGCGCGCGCGCAGCGACGGCACTGCGCGCGCCTCGGCCCGCCGCAACGCCTTGGTTATCGGGCGGCGTAGATGGCGCCGAGGATGCGGGGGCCGGCGGCGCCGGTGACGGCGGGCAGGTTGCCCGCGTTGCCCGCGACCGTCGCGCGCGCGAGCCAGGCGAACCCCACCGCTTCGACGAAGTCGGGATCGAGGCCGTGCGCCGCAGTGGTGGAGAGTTCGATGGGCGCGGCCAACGTGCGCAAGCACTGCATGAGCGCCGCGTTGTGTACGCCGCCGCCACAAGCGATGAGGCGCGTCGCTTGCGGCAGTTCCGAACGCAGCGCCGCGACGATGCTCGTTGCGGTCAGTTGCAGCAGTGTCGCCTGCACATCGCGCGGGTCGCGCGATGTGTCGCCGACTTGCGCGCGCAACCAGTCGAGGTGGAAATAGTCGCGGCCCGTGCTTTTGGGCGCGGACAATTCGAAATAGGGATCCGCGAGCAGTTCTTCGAGCAAAACCGCATCGACAGTGCCGCCGTCCGCCCAGCGCCCGCCCTCGTCGCGCGCGCCGCCCGTGTGCTCGCCGATCCAGGCATCGAGCAGACAATTGGCGGGTCCGGTATCGAAACCACGGACGCCGCCTGCGCGGGGCAACAAGGTCAGGTTGCCAATGCCGCCGAGGTTGAGCACGGCCACGTCCGCGCTCGCGTCGGCGAACAACGCCGCATGCAGAGCAGGCAACAACGGTGCGCCCTGGCCGCCGGCCGCGACATCGCGACGACGGAAGTCGGCAACGGTGCGGATGCCGGTGCGTTCGGCGATGACGTTCGGATCGCCGATCTGCAGCGTGAAAGGATGTGGGCCGAGTGGGCGATGCCGCAGCGTCTGTCCGTGCGAGCCAATTGCGGCAACCGCGTCGGATGCGACCCCCGCGGCTTCGAGCGCCGTGATGGCCGCTTCCGCAAATGCCATACCCACCCGCTGGTCAAGCTCGCCCAACGTATCCAGCGAGATCGCGCCGGTGGCTTGCGAAATCGTCAACAAAGATTCGCGCAACTCCGCCGGATACGCGTGCGTTTGTCCCAGCAAGAGTCGCGGTGCATCTCCATCGAACGCGACCAGCGCCGCATCAATGCCGTCCGCGCTGGTGCCGGAGATAAGGCCGAGATACAGCTCCGGCGCGCTCACGTTGCGATTCGTGCTGGATCGCTGCGGACCGCGATTTCAGCGCTCAGCGTTGCGCCAGACGAGTACCCGACGCGGCGTTGCCCGCCAGATCGAGCTGCGCGACCAGCGGACGCGTGGTGGCCATGAATTGCGCCAGCGCCGCGCCGCGCAGCGGTTCAGGTTCCGGCAACGTGACCGTCAGCGGATCGCGATGGCTGCCGCCGTGGCGGAATTCGTAGTGCAGATGCGGGCCGGTGGCGAGACCGGTCTTGCCGACGTAACCGATGATGTCGCCCTGCTTGACACGCTGACCGTTGCGCAGCGTCGACGCGAAACGCGACAGGTGGCCGTACAACGTGGTCACCATGGTGTCGTGCTTGAGGATGATGACGTTGCCGTAACCCGACTGCACACCGCGCAATTGAACTACCGCGTTGCCCGCTGCCCTGACCGGCGTGCCCATCGGCGCCGCGTAGTCGACGCCGCGATGCGCGCGCATGCGACCGAGGATCGGATGGCGCCGGTTGGCGGTGAAGCGCGAGCTGATGCGCGTGAACTCGAGCGGCGTGCGCAGGAACGATTTCTTGAGTGGTCGGCCGTCGGCGTCGTAGAACTCGCTGGCACCGTCCGCGCCGGTGAAGCGCACCGCAAAGTATTCCTTGCCGTCGTTGGTGAAGCGCGCGGCCAGCACATCGCCATCGCGCAGTTTGCCGCCTTCGCAGTAGACCTCTTCGTACACGATCTCGAACTGGTCTCCGGGCTGGATGTCGCGCGCAAAATCGATGTCGTAGCCCAGCGCAGTAGCCATCTTGAGCACCACCGTCTCCGACACCCCGGCGCGGTCGGCGGCGCCAAACAGCGAACTCTCGATGCGGCCCGCAGCCACCTGCACACGCCGCTCGACGTCACGCTTGATGCGTTCCTCGCGCACCTTGTCGCCGTCGACATGCAGCACCACACGCGTTGCTTCGTCGGCGTCGAATTGCAACGCCGCCAATTCGCCGGATGCGCGCAGCAGGAACTTGAATTCCTGACCTGGGCGGATGCGAGTCAGCGTGTCGTCGGCCGCGGTCGCGTCGAGCAGGCGACCGAGCAGCGGCGCCGGCAGTCCCTGTTCCTGAAATATGCCGCCGAGAGTCTGGCCCGGCGCCACGGCGACAGTTTTCCAGTCGAGCGCGGCGGTGTCGCCGCTGCTGCCGGCCATTGCCATGAGTTGCGCGTCGCGCGAGCGTGTCGACGCGGCGATCGGAGAAAGTTTCGGCAAAGGCAGCGGCTCCGATACCATCTTCGGCAGCGGCGCAGAAACTTCGGGACCGGCGACGGCGGCCCAACCGGGCAACACCACGAAACCGAGCAGCAACAGAGTCAGCGACACGGCACCGATCACGGCGCGTTCGCTGCGCAACGCGCCAGCGAGCCTGCCGCCCAAGGCGGGGGGGTGAGCCGGGGAGTGAAGGACTAGTGAAGCGCCAGTGGCCGTTGCGTTCGCGAGCGTGCGCGAAGTGACGACAACAGGTAGGACGTGAGTGCGTGAAGAATCTGTCACGGCGGACCCATTGGAGGCTGGCGGCGTAACATAACCACCCTCAGCACCTTGCGTCAAACCCTTGTTGCTGTTCAGTTTTTTGCTTGTTCGTCTTAACGTGAATTTAACGTGAGCAGACTGTGATGAACGTCCCAAAACGATCGACCCCGAGGCTGCGAGATCGCGGGCTTGCCCCGCGTGAGGCCGTGCTTTGAGCACTGCCACGCCCCGCGAAGCATTTGCGCTGCTCGCCCGCGGCGCGGACGAAATCCTCAAGCGGGAAGAGTTGGAGGCAAGACTCGCGCTCGGCCGACCGCTGCGGATCAAGGCGGGGTTCGACCCCACCGCGCCGGATCTGCATATTGGCCACACGGTGCTCCTCAACAAGATGCGCCAGTTCCAGCTGCTGGGCCATCAGGTCATTTTCCTGATCGGCGACTTCACCGGGATGATTGGCGATCCCAGCGGCAAGACCACGACGCGCAAGCCGATGACGCGCGAAGACGTCGAAGCCAATGCTCGCACCTACGCAGAGCAAGTGTTCAAGGTGCTGGACCGTGACAGGACCGAGCTGCGCTTCAACATGGAATGGTTCGGAAAGATGTCCGCCGTCGACATGGCGCGGCTGGCCGGCCTGCTCACCGTCGCGCGCATGCTCGAGCGCGACGACTTCGCCAAGCGCTACGCCGCCCAGCAGCCCATCTCGATCCACGAATTCCTGTATCCGGTGGCGCAGGGCTACGATTCGGTCGCGCTCAAGGCCGACGTGGAGCTCGGCGGCACCGACCAGAAGTTCAACCTGCTGATGGGGCGCGCGCTGCAGGAGCACTTCGGCCAGCCGCCGCAGATCGTGCTGACGATGCCCTTGCTCGAAGGCCTCGACGGCGTCAACAAGATGTCGAAGTCGCTCGGCAATTACATCGGCATCAACGAGCCCGCGATCGACATCGTGGGCAAGACCATGAAAATCGGCGATGAGCTGATGTGGCGCTGGATCGAACTTCTGAGTTTCGACATCGATATCGCCGAAGCGGCGCGACTTCGCGGCGATGTGTCCGCCGGCACGCTCAACCCACGCGACGTGAAACTCAAATTCGCGCGCGAACTCGCCTCCCGCTTCCACGACGCGGCCGCAGCCGAGACCGCAGTGGCCGGATGGCACGCCGTGGTGCGCGGCGAAGGCGATACGTCGCAGGTGCCGTTGCAGCAGATCGCCGTGGGCACCGAAGGATTGCGGCTGCCTGCGCTACTCGTCGCAGCGGGCCTTGCCGCAAGCAATTCCGACGCGACCCGCAAACTCCGCGAACGCGCCGTCCGCATCGACGGCGTCGTTGTCGAGGATGGAGCCCGTGAATTCTTGCCGGGGTTCAGCGCACTCCTGCAGATCGGCAAGCGCAACTTCGCCCGCGTGGAACTGCGGTCCAGGCTTTTGTAGAGCCGGACCTGACGTTTCCCCGGTTTTTCGGCTTGCAACGCTCGCTTGGAATCGAACTTCAGAAGCGCCTGCAGTCAGGTCGGCAGAGCCGACCTGACCTACCGTGGCTTTGCGCAAGATTCGGAGCGCGGAGGTCAACTTCCCTCGATGCAGCGCATGGATGCGCGGTGATGATGCGCGCTCTGCGCCCCATGAGTGAGCCGAGCATCGCAGCAAGTGA
>JBKJND010000039.1:0-3081 GCA_046596095.1 Ahniellaceae bacterium
TGCACTTCTCAAGAATTCTCAAACGCGCCACGGCCAATGCGGAGTCGGTGTTGCGGGGGATGGCTGCGAGCGGTGAAATGCGCGCCTCGCGCGCTGAGATCGAGGCAACCGCTCACAACATCCTGCTGGTGACGAGTTTCTGGATGAGCTACAACGCGGTGCTTGGCGGGCACCTCGAACGCGAAGCCACCGACCTCACTCGCGGCATCTATCAGGTGATGATGCTGCTTGCGCCCTTCCTGCGCGACGCTGAGCGGCTGCACCTGCATACGCTCGCGTCCAACTACGTGAAGTGATCGCGTGCCGACCATGACCTCCGAGCGACGCGGCCTCTATCCAGAAATTGAACCGTTTGCGCACGGCATGCTCAAGGTCGACGCGCGCCACTCGCTATATTTCGAGCAGTGCGGCAATCCGGACGGCAAGCCGGTCGTCATGCTGCACGGCGGTCCGGGCGCGGGTTGCAACGCGAAGATGCGGCGCTTTCACGATCCGGTGCATTACCGCATCCTGCTGTTCGATCAGCGCGGATCCGGCCGCTCGACGCCGCACGCGGATCTTGTCGACAACACCACGTGGCATCTGGTGGACGACATCGAAACCCTGCGCCAGCATCTCGGAATCGAGCGTTGGCAGGTTTTCGGAGGCTCCTGGGGCTCCACGCTCGCGCTCGTGTACGCACAAAAACACCCCGAACGCGTGACCGAGTTGGTACTGCGCGGCATTTTCATGCTGCGTCGATGGGAGCTGGAGTGGTTCTATCAGGAAGGCGCGTCGCGGCTCTATCCCGATGCGTGGGAACACTATCTGGCGGCGATTCCCGTCGTCGAGCACCACGATCTCATTTCCGCGTTCCATCGCCGACTGACGAGCGATGACGCCGCCACAAGGCTTGCTGCCGCGCGCGCGTGGTCGATCTGGGAAGGCGCGACCAGCTTTCTTTATCCGGACGAAGGCTTCGTGACTGCACACGACGAAGCCGAATTTGCGCTGGCGTTTGCGCGGATCGAATGCCACTACTTCGTCAACGGCGGGTTCTTTGAGGTCGAGGACCAGTTGTTGCGGGATGCGGCGCGATTGCACGGCATTCCCGGCACCATCGTGCACGGCCGCTACGACGTGGTGTGCCCGCTCGCCAATGCGTGGGATCTAAAACGCGCGTGGCCCGAGGCGACACTCGAAATCATCGCCGACGCCGGCCACTCCGCGTTCGAACCGGGCCACACCGACGCCCTCATCCGCGCCACCGACCGTTACCGCTGAACTCCATGTCCCTGCCCTGCTTTTGTAGAGCGCAGCTTGCTCCGCTGCTGTGCAGGACGCGGAAATCTCGGGCTGCATAGCCGAGCAATCTCGGCTATGCAACTAGCGAAGCGTTACGGGACTCGCGTTTTCACGCTGCTCGCCCGCATCAAGACGGCTCGCGTCATGCCGTGGCGGTACGACGGCGACGAGCTGGAGCCTTGCGCGCGGCGCGCACGGGCGCCGCACGGCGGTTACGCGCTTGCGCGTTGTGCAGCACGCGGTTGAACTCGGCGCGCGATTGCGCATAGATCGATTGCAAGTTGGACAGCGCGTCATCAGCCCCCGCCCCGATGGTTTTCTCGGTGGCGCGCAAGTTGCGCACGATGCTCTGCTTGATGGGGCCAAACTCTGCGTTGGCCTTCTTCGACAACACCGTGGCAACGCGCTTGAGATCGCGATTGAGCTGCTGTGCAAATTTCTCGGCTTCGCCGCGGAACTGTTCGCCTTCGGTAACCAGTCGGGTAAACGTTTTGCGCGACTGCTTGCGCGCCATCGACACCGCGCCGAGACCGGCCAACCAGAGTTGGCGCGGGAACGGGCGCTGCGATTTTGCAGTTGCTGTACTGCGGATCTGCTTGGAAACCATGTGGCACCTCTTGTCGATTGGATAACGTCGAGGCACACCGTACGTCGCTCTGTCCGAGCATTCACCCTACTTGGGAAATTTTTGCGTCCGTTGCCGGATAAGCGCGCATGTCCCATCCTTCGGGCTCACGCAGGGGAAACAGACATGGCGCGCACCAAATGGTTGGCATTTCCGTACCCCGAGAAATCGTTCGACTACGCGGGCGACAAGCTCGCGAAGAACTGGGCAGCGCTGCATGACGGCGATCAGGAACCCTTCCCCGACGCGAAGTGGGCAGCATCCGCGATCAAAGCCGCGCCGCAACCCAAGCTCAAACTCGACACGGCAACTCTGGCGACCGCCGCACAGGACGCGTGGCGCGCCTTTCATCGCGGCGACTTCGGCGATGCGTTCAGCCGCGGCGACAAGCTCGGTGTGTGGGGCGCGGTCGTTGCCTGCAAATCTCAGGGCATCCATGCCGCGCGTCTGATCGAAGACGACAAGACGCGCCTCGCCGAATTGCAATCGGCGATGCAACGCGCATTCGATGCCGCCACGCAGTGGCCCGCCGCGACCAACGCCCACTACCAGCACGCGCTGGCGCTTGGCCGCTATAGCCAGGCGATTTCCATCGCGCAGGCGCTAGCCCAAGGTCTCGCGGGCAAGGTCAAGGCGAGTCTCGACGCGACGCTCAAGCTGGCCCCAAAACACGCCGAAGCCATGCTCGCGCTGGCGATGTATCACGCGGAGATTGTGGCGAAAGTCGGCAGCATGCTCGCGGGCCTGACTTACGGCGCCAAGGCATCGATCGCCGAACAAAACATGACGGCGGCGCTCAAGCTGATCCCGCAAGCACCCATCGCGCATATTGAACACGGCAACATGTTGCTCGCGCTCTACGGTTCCAAACGCGAAGACGAGGCCGCTGCGGCTTACGCCAAAGCCGCCGCGCTCAAACCGCGCGACGCAATGGAGGCCCTCGACGCCGCCTACGCCAAATCGCAAATCGAGTAGCTGCCATACCGCAGCTCTTGAAGAGCCGGAGTATGTCCGGCTGTTGTTCGACGGTGGCATCACGCAAGAGCAGCGGCGCATAGCACCGCTCTACAACAGCCGCGGGTGCGCGGGCATGGCCCTGCTGTTGTAGAGCCGGACTATGTCCGGCTGCTTTTCGACGGTTGCATCACGGAGGAGCAGCGGCTCGCAATTAC
>JBKJND010000167.1:0-3847 GCA_046596095.1 Ahniellaceae bacterium
ATCACTTCCTGGCAACGCCGCTGCATTTCCGGGTTGTCGCGCTGGACCGACGCGAAGTCGATGTCGCTCGCGGCGCTGCCGCCCGTCAGCGACGAAGCAGCGCCACCGCCGAGACCAATCAGCATGGCGGGTCCGCCGAGCACCACGATCGCGTCCCCGGCGCGCAAGCCGAGTTTGACGACATGCTCGCGCCGCACATTGCCGATCCCGCCCGCCAGCATGATCGGCTTGTCATAGCCGCGCGTCAGGCCGTCGCCTGTGGCCGCCTGCTCGAAAGTACGGAAGTAACCGCAGATAGCGGGTCGTCCAAACTCGTTGTTGAACGCCGCCGCGCCGAGCGGCCCGTCGCGCATGATCTCGAACGCCGACGCAAGCCGCGGCGACCGCGCGCGCGCCTGCTCCCAGGGTTGCGCCAACCCCGGAATGCGCAGGTACGAGGTGGTGAATCCGGTCAGACCCGCCTTGGGTTTGCCGCCGCGACCTGTCGCGCCTTCGTCACGGATCTCCCCCCCCGAACCGGTCGCCGCGCCAGGGAATGGCGCGATTGCGGTCGGATGGTTATGCGTCTCCACCTTGATTGCGAAATCGAGTTGGGTATCCGCTACGCGATAAGCGTGCGTGAGCGGATCCGCGCTGACATGTCGCGCGGCGCTGCCTTCGATCACCGCCGCGTTGTCGTGATACGCGCTCAGCGTGTGCGCGGGCGTGGTGGCGTGCGTGTGCTTGATCATCGCGAACAACGAAGTCGGTTGCACCTCGCCATCGATGGTCCAGTCGGCGTTGAATACCTTGTGGCGACAGTGCTCGGAATTCGCCTGCGCGAACATCATGAGTTCGGCGTCGGTGGGATCGCGACCGAGCTCGCGGTAGCGCTCGGCGAGATAGCTCACTTCAGAGTGCGAAAGCGCCAGCGCGAGCCGCTCGTTGGCGGCGCGCAAACTCATCAATGGATCGGACCCAAGAGGAACTGTCACGAGCGCGCCCGGTGCCCCCGAATCGAACACGCCGGTGAGCAACCGGAAATCGGTCAACAACGACTGCGTCATCGGATCGTGCAGCAGTCTTGCTGCCGCGATGTGCGCAGCGGGAACGGCGCCATCCAGCGTCAACAACTGGCCCCGCTCGATGCGGGCAATAGGCAAGCCGCAGGCGCGCAACAGATCGGTGGTTTTGCTGGACCACGGCGAGTGAGTGCCGAGTCGCGGCACGACCCATGCAAATACGTTATTCGGGTGATCGCCAAGGCGCGAATCGCTGACGGGATCGCTCAGCGTTTGCGCGTCCGCCTGCACGATGGCAGCGAGCCGAGCGGAATCGATAGCCGAGCCGTCTGCAGCCGCGACGAGATAAACCCAGCGCGCGCGCAACACGCTGCAGCCGGCAGCAATGCCAAGCAGCGCTTCATTGATGCGACGCAGTCGGAATTCGGAGAGGGCGTCGTGCCCCAGCAGCAGCATCATGCGGTCGGCGCCATGTCTAGCGCGCGCATTCTACCGGTGTGGCGGTAAAGCGAACGCCGCATCGCTGCGACGCCCGCCCGGAACTGGGCTTAGCGCGAGCCGCCCGTTGCCGGCTTGGCTGGCGGCGCGTTCAGCGCCGCCAACGCGGTCGCCATTTCCCGCGGCGGCTTGTAGCCGCGCATGTCCACACCACCCGACGAGTAAATCGTCGGCGTACCCGCAACACCCAGACGCATGCCCAGATTGAACTGGTCGGCGATCGGATTCTTGCAGGTAGTCGGCCCCGTCAGGTGCTGGCCCGCCTTGGCTTGCGTCAGTGCCGCGCGACGGTCTTTCGAGCACCACACCGCTTGCGCCTGCTTGGCCGAATCGCCTTCCATGCCGGCGCGCGGGAAGAACAGGTATTCGACGGTGATCCCGGCATTGTTGTATTCGGCCATTTGCTGATGCATCTTGCGGCACCAGCCGCAGTCGATGTCGGTGAACACCAGAACTTTGTATTTCTCGTTCTTGGCCGGGAACGAGATGCGCTCGTTCGCGGGAATTTTCGCAAGCGTGATCTGGCGCGCCTTGACCTTGCGCGCTTCGGTGATGTCGACCCGCGTGGTCATGTCGAGCACACTGCCCTGCACCAGATAGCGGCCGTCGTTGCTGACGTAGATCACCTGGCCACCCACCATGACCTCCTGGTAGCCCGGCATCGCGGCGGGCGCGACTGCCTCCACCGTCATGGTGGGCGCGATCGCCTTGATCGCCGCTCGCGCATTGGCTTCCGGAGTCGCGGCGGCAGCCGCAGTCCCGAGGCCAAGGAGTGCGAGGCCACAGACGGCCAGAGAGTGTGACTTCAACATCGGGAAATCCTCGAAGGGGGCCAAGCCGCATTGCGACCGGACTCAAGCGACCACGCAGGCGGGGGAAAGTTCGGAAGTCCACTAGTTTCGCAGATGGGCGGGCGGCGTGCATCCGGCTCGCTTGTCGAAGTCCTCAGGCCACCGCGCGCCAGCTTGCCCGCAGAGTTTGTCCGAAATACTCGCCCGACAGCATAAAGCTCCATTGCGGGTGATCGCTAAGGTGAGCGTGTCGCAAACGGCAACTCGAGTCGACCGACGGGGGGTGGGCCGAGCGCTTCACCCAGGAAAACGGAATTCTGCAGGGCACAAACGGCTGCTCATCATGCGACCTTCTGGCGAACCAACTTTACTTGAAGCTCGCAGCCGACGGCGCTCGCGTAGCGCTTGAGCGTTGCGAGCGAAGGTGCGTGTTTGCCCGCTGATTCGAGCCGGGATATGGCGCTCTTGGTTGTGCCCATCCGTTCGGCGACGGCGTCCTGTGTGAGGCCGGCCCGCGAACGAGCCTTGAGCATTTGCCCGGCTACCTGGTACTCCAGGTCCAACGCGTCGTACGCCTTGATGAAACCCTTGCGCGCACGGGCTTTCGCAAGAAAAGCCTTGTGGTCGTGGGGTACGGGTTTGTACTTCAACTCAACCATTTTGCAACCCCTTCAGGTGGCCGGGCGTGAAAACGAGCGCGCGCCAGTGCTTCGATCGGGTGCATGGCAACTTCGCCCGGCGACTAGGCTCGCGCATCCTGCGCTCACCAAGTCGCTCCGGCCATGGGCATCCTGCCCATGGCGTTCGCCGACGCGCGCGCCAGTGGCGCGCGAGCTGCGTCGGCTCACCCCCTCGGATGATGTTCGCGGTGCAGGGCTTTGAGGCCTTCGCGGGCGATGAGGGTGTAAATCTGCGTGGTGGAAAGCGAGGCGTGGCCGAGCAGCATTTGCAGCGCGCGCAGGTCGGCGCCGTGATTGAGCAGATGCGTCGCGAATGAATGTCGAAGCACGTGCGGCGATACGCGCGCGCGGTCGATGCCGACTTGCTGGCCGTAGATTTTGAGTTGACGCCAGAAGACCTGCCGCGTGAGCGCGGCGCCGCGTGCTGCGGGAAAAAGCCAGGGTCCACGTTTGGTTGCAAGCAACTGCGGGCGCGCTTCGGCGAGATAGCGCGTCAGCCACTGCTGGGCTTCGTCGCCGATCGGAACTAACCGGTCCTTGTCGCCCTTGCCACGCACGCGCAGCACGCCCTGGCGAAGATTGAGCGCATCCAGTTCAAGCGTGACCAGTTCGGTCACGCGCAGGCCGGCGGCGTACAGGAGTTCGATCATCGCGCGATCGCGCAGTCCTGCCGACGACGTGTGGTCGGGCGCTGCGAGCAAAGCCTCGACTTCGCTTTCCGACAAGGGCTTCGGCAACTTGCGCGGCAGCTTGGGCGCGACGATGCGTGCGCTTGGATCCTGCTCGATGCGTCCGAGCCGCAACCATAGTCGATAGAAATGCCGAAGCGATGACAACCAGCGTGCGTTGCTTCGCGCCTGATATCCGGCATCAAGTC
>JBKJND010000004.1:0-3007 GCA_046596095.1 Ahniellaceae bacterium
TGCTTGCGGCGGTGGCTCCAGCCGATCCACGCGAGCCACACTGCGCCGAGGACGGCGATGATCAGGCGCAACAGGTTCTGGTCGCTCATGCGGGGAATCGTGCTCTCACGCGGCGCCTGCGAGTTTAGCGGCTTCAGCGAGGTCGACCTGCACCATCCGCGAAACTCCGGGTTCGCGCATGGTCACGCCACACAACTGGCTCGTGGCTTCCATCGTCGCCTTGTTGTGGGTCACGATGATGAACTGCACGTGCTCGCTCATCTCGCGCACCATCTGCGAGAAACGGCCAACGTTGGCTTCGTCGAGCGGTGCGTCGACCTCGTCGAGCAGGCAGAACGGCGCGGGGTTCAAACGAAAGATCGAGAACACCAGCGCGACTGCGGTCAACGCTTTTTCGCCACCCGACAGGAGCGAAATGCTGCTCACACGCTTGCCTGGTGGCCGCGCCATGATGGTGACGCCGGTGTCGAGCAGGTCTTCGCCAGTCAGTTCGAGATAGGCGTGACCCCCGCCGAACAACTGCGGAAAGAGCTCCTGCAAACCCGCGTTGACGCGCTCGAAAGTTTCCTTGAAACGGGAACGCGTTTCGCGATCGAGTTTGCGGATCGCGCCTTCAAGTTCCGACATCGCCGTTTCAAGATCCAGCAGCTGCGCGTCGAGATAACTCTTGCGCTCGGACTGTTCGCGGTATTCCTGGATCGCTGCGAGGTTCACGGGTTCGAGGCGCCGCATCTTGTGCGCGATTTCCTCGGTGCGCGATTGCCAGCGTGCGTCGTCCGCGTCTTCGGCAAGCGTGGCTGCCAGCGCTTCAAGATCGAAGCCCGTCGCGAGAATCGATTCGCGCAGAGACTCGGAGCGCACTCGCGCACCCTGTGCATCGACTCTGCGCTGTGCGACAGCGTCGCGTACCGCATTGCTCGCGGCATCGAGGCGCGTACGCTCGATCTCGAATCCACGCGTCTCGTTGGCGATGTCTTCCAGCGCCTGACGCGCCGCCACCAGCGCGCGATCGACCAGCAGCCGCTGTTCGAGATACGTCTGACGCTCCTGATCCTGCTGCGCTGCCGGTGCCTCGCCCTGCGCAAGCTGGGCGGCAATGTCGTCGCGCTGCGTGTGCATCCGGGTGCGTTGCGTCAGCAGACGATCCTGCGCCTGCTCAAGCGATGCGAGTCGCGCGCGTCGCGACTCGATGCCGAGCGCGCGGGAGTGCAACTGCTCCTCCACGTCGCGCAGTGCGGCGCGCGCTTCCTCACGCGCTTCAAGCAGTTCGCGGCGCTGCAGATCGAGTGTGCCGCGCTCGCTTTCCATGTCGCCCATACGGCCGATCACGCCATCAAGACGACCGCGCGCTTCACGCGCTTGTGCGATCACTTCTTCGGCATGCGCATTCGCTGCGGCCAGCTCGGCATCTATGCGCGCAAGACGCGCGATTGCGGCGTCCATCCGACCCTGCTGGGAGGTGAACTGTCCAGCCAGCTCGGCGGCGCGGCGCTGCGCGGCATACTGCGCGTGCTGGGCTTCGTCGCGTGCCGTCTCGGACGTGGCGATTTCCGACTGCAAGACGCCGAGCTGCGTCGCACGCTCGCTGGCGTCGCGCTGGAGCGACGCGTGGGCTGCCCGCAACTGGGTAAGTTCGCGTTCGCGCGCCAACATGCCAGCCTGGGCAACGTCTGCGCGCAGCACTCGCATCCAGTCGCGGCCCAGCCATTGGCCGGCCGGCGTGATGACCGAGCCCCCTGGTCCAAGGCCCGACGCGATGGCGCGAGCATGTGCCAGATCCAGTGCGACTTCAACATCGGCCAGCAGCGTGAGCGCCGCGGCCGGACCCGTAACCTTGCTTGCCAGCGAATCTCCCTCGCCCACCCGCGCATCGCTCGCGCGCAGCAGACCGAGATCAGCGTGTTCAATAGCGTCAAGCGCGGCGCGTTCGGCGTGCGGGTCCTCGATGAGCACCGCGTCCAGCCAGCCACTCAATACTGTTTCTACGGCACGCTCCCAGCCTGCTTCGACCGTCAGCGCCAGGCCGAGCCGCTGCGCATCTGCGAGTCCGGACTGCGCCAGTGCGTCGGCCAGCGCACCGGACGCGCCACCGAGCGCTGCCTGCTGCAAAGCATCGAGCGATGCAAGACGGCCACCCGTCGCTTCTATTTCGCTCCGCAACGACGCCTGTTGTTCAAGCAGCTCGCGTTGGCGGCGCGCCGCGTCGTCGCCGCGGCTGCGCCGCGCTTCGAGGTCGTCTTGCAACGACTTGAGCGCATCGACCGCCGCCAACTGCGACTGCTCGATTTCCGCCACGCTGGTTGTGAGCGCGGCGAGGTCGAACTGACCGCTCTCCTGCGACAAGGCCTCGCGACGCCGCGTGACCTCCATCGCCTGTCGATCCAGATAATCGATCCTGGTGCGTTCTACTTCGGCAAGCTTGGCGGCCTCGCCGCTGACTTTGGCGTACTCGTCCCAGCGCGCCTGCCAATCGCCAATCGCGGCTTCGGCGTTCGATTGCCCAGCGCGGCCCTGCTCCACAAGTTCGCGCGCGCTCGCAAGCGCAGGTTCGGCGTCGGCCAGGGCCGCGCGCAACTCGTCGATCTGCCCGGCGTCGGAGTCGAGGTGACCCGCGATCGCCGCAATCTGCATGGCGATCTCCTGCGCGCTACGCGCGAGGCGTTCGGCAAGTTCGCGGCGATGCGTGATTTGTTGCTCGATACGCGCGATCTCCGCACCCACGCGATAGACGTCGGCTTGCGCAGCGTTGAATCCGTCCGTCGCGCCCTGCTGACGGCCGCGAAAGCGTTCAAGCTCGGCTTCGACCCGGCGTTGCTCGGCCAGGCTCTTCTCGAGTTCAAGCTCGTCGCCGCGCAGCTCCGCTTCGCGCTGCGCCAGCTCCGCTTCGAGCGCGCGCAGCTCCAGCAACTTGAGTTCCGCCGCGACTTGATCGTGCTCGCGTTGCAGGCGCTGGTAGCGCTCGGCAGCCTTGGCCTGGCGCTGCAGGTGTTCGCACTGGCGCCCTATT
>JBKJND010000326.1:0-4368 GCA_046596095.1 Ahniellaceae bacterium
TCCGCATCCTGATCGCCGCGCTGGTGCTGGCCGTGGTGGCCGTGACTTCGGTGGCGTTTGTCACCGATCGCGCGCAGCGCGCGCTGGCGCTCGAAGCCAATCGACTGCTCGGCGGCGACGCGGTCTTGCGCGCCGACGCGCCATTAGCTGCGAAGTGGTCGGAGCTTGCGCGCGAACTCAAGTTGCGAACTACCAACACCATCGACCTCACCACGATGATACGCACCGACGAAACGTTGGCGCTCGGCGAATTGCGCGCGCTCGGCGCGGGTTTTCCGTTGCGCGGCCGCTTCGAAATCATCGAGCGCATTGGCGCCAACGCACGCACTGCGCCTTCGGTGCCAGCCCGGGGATCGCTATGGCTGACCCGCGCCGGTGCAGAGCGACTCGGCGCGCGCATCGGCGACGACATCGGCATTGGTGAGATAACGCTGCGCCTCACCGCGCTGGTGACGCAGGAGCCCGATGCCGCGCTCGATTACTTCAATGTCGCCCCGAAAGCATTCTTGAACCTTGCCGATTTGCCAGCCACTGGCCTCGTGCAGGAAGGCAGCCGCGTGCGTTATCGGCTGGTGATTGCAGGCGAGCCGATCGCGGTCGAGCGTTTCGTGGATCGGGCCCGCTCCGCGCTCGCCCGAGGTCAGCAACTCGAGACCGCCGCCGATGCCAGGCCCGAGATTCGCTCGGCGCTCGATCGTGCCGGCCGATTCCTTGGGCTTGCCGCATTGGTGTCGGTCGTACTCGCGGCCATTGCCGTGGCGATGGCCGCACGCCGGCACAGTGCACGGCACATGACCGGCGCGGCGGTGATGCGTTGCCTCGGCGCCAGCCAACGCACGCTGGTGGGCATCCACGTCGGCGAATTGCTGTGGCTGGCCCTGCTCGCCGGCGGCCTTGGCGTCGCGATTGCGTTCGTCTTGCAGTGGGTCATCGGAGAGTGGCTCGCGCGCACGCTGGGTATCGCGATTCCGCCCGCAGGGTGGTTGCCTGCGCTCGAAGGATTCGGCGTCGGCATCGTCGTGTTGCTGGCCTTTGGCGCGCCACCGGTGATGGCGTTGCGACGCGTGTCGGCGCTGCGAGTTCTGCGTCGCGAGCGCGACAACGCCGAGCCCGGCGCGTGGCTGGTTGCGCTGGCCGGCATCACCGGGATCGCCGCGCTGCTCTGGTGGAAGGCGGGATCGGTGGAGCTGGCCAGCGCCATGCTGATCGGCATCACCGCGACGTTGCTGGCGCTCGCGCTACTCGCCGCTGCAGCGATTGCTGCGGTGCGCGCGTTACGCGCGCGCATGCGCGGGCCACTGCGTTATGGACTTGCCAACGTCTCGCGCCGTGCGGGCAGCGCGATTGCGCAGGTCTCGGCACTCGGCCTTGGACTGATGGCGTTGCTGTTGTTGACGCTGGTCCGCACACAGCTGCTCGACCGCTGGCAGCTGCAGCTCGCGACCGACGCACCCAACCGCTTCGTCATCAACGCCCAGCCGGATCAACTCGAACCCTTGAGCACGTTCGTGCGCGCGCGCGGCATCCAGCCCCCCGCGCTGTGGCCGCTGGTGCGTGGTCGTCTGATAGAACGCAATGGACGCCCCGCCAGCGGCGCGGATTACACCGATGACGATTCGCGTGCACGGCGTTTTGCGGAACGCGAGTTCAACCTCTCAAGCGCCGCCGCGCTACGTGCCGACAATCGCGTGACCGCGGGATCGTTCTGGCCCAGCGCTGCGCCAGCGTCAGAGCCGGTGCCGCCGCAGTTTTCGGTGGAGGAGGACTTTGCCGCCCGCCTGGGCTGGAAGCTTGGCGACCGGATCGCGTTCGATGTCGCCGGGCAGCGTCTCGAAGCGCCGATCACCAGTCTTCGCAGCGTCGACTGGCAAAGCTTCCAGCCCAACTTCTTCGTGCTGGCGCCGCCTGCCGCGCTAGATGGTTTTGCGGCCAGCTACATCACTGCCCTCAAAGTGCCCGCGCACGATGCCCGCTTCACCGCCGATCTCGTTGCGCGTTTCCCGAATGTCTCGGTGATTGATCTGGACCAGGTGTTGGGTCAAGTGCGCGCGACGGCGGATCAGGTGTCGACCGTGGTCGAGGTGGTGTTTTATTTCGCGCTCGCGGCGGGCGTCCTGGTACTACTTGCCGCGATCAGCGCGAGTCAGGACGAACGATTGCTCGAAGGCGGCGTGATGCGCGCGCTGGGCGCAAGCCGCAGACAGTTGCGACTCGCCCAGGTTTCCGAGTTTGCCGCGATCGGGTTGCTGGCGGGGTTGACCGCGGCGATCGCGGCGTCGGTGCTGGCGGGCGTCATTGCCACGCGCGTGTTCGATCTCGAATGGCAGGCCGACTGGCGCCTCGTGGCGACCGGCGCTGCATTGGGGCTCATCGGCGTAGTCGGCGCGGGCCTCATCGCCACGCGCCGGGTGGTCGATGCATCGCCGATGACGACGCTGCGCGACCTGCAAGCCTGAAGTGCAGAAATCCTTCTCCCCGCGAACGGGGAGAAGGTGGCGCAAAGCGCCGGACGAGGGGCGAATCGCAGGCGCTCGCCCTTCGAATCAGCTTCAATCAGAAGCGTGTACCGAAGCGTGCTTCGCAGCCGTTATCGACCCACAGTCCACGCGTACGGTCGTAGCCCCATGTGCGGCCCTGCACACATGGCCTGCGCGAAATCTGTTCGATCAATTGCGGGTAGCCGTATTGCGGACGCCACGCGCACGCCGAGAAGCCGAAGTCGCGACTCGAGCACGTCACCGAATAGTCGGCACCGCCGCCGCCCCCGATCTGCACGAAATCCGCCGCGCAGCCGTTGTTCACCCACACCATGCCGTGCCTTGAGCCCCAGGTACGGCCCTCGATGCAGGCAGAGCGAGAAGTCTGGCGTTGCAGCTGGGCGCGACCGTTGAAAGGCGTACGGCATTCCCAGTACCCGAACTTGCGCCGGCTCTCGCAATGGAAAATTCGCGCCGGTAGCGGCCGCGGAGCAACCGGGTAGGGCTGCGGCACGGGTCGTGGATCTGGCTGCCAACCACCGCCACCGCCGCCGAGACTCTCGGCGATGTCCTGTTTGATGCGGCTGAAGCTCCAACCGGACTCGACCTGGTCGAGATAAAACTCAAGCTGGTCGTCCGGCAGGCGCGCGCCGTCGGCCTGGTCCGCGTACTCGCGCTCGAGCACCCGCACCTGATCGTCGCGATTGAGGCGACTGAGATCTTCAGGCGCGTACGCTTTCGATTGCGCGAAAGAGATGGATGAAAGCAGCAGGGAGAACACCAACACGACAAGACGCCGGATAACCATGGATTTGCTCCGCGAGAACACCAGGCGAGATGCTACTGCGGGCCAGCGGCCGGATTGCGGAGCGTGCGATTCCGCACCCAGCCATCGTTCACGTTTCCTCTCGTTAAGGAAGAGCACGATGTCGGGCCAACTGCGCTGAGGCGTGTCTGATGCTGAAGTTTCGTATCCGGATTTGGTCCTCCGCATTGACGTTGGCTGTGCTGGCGGTTGCGGTGGGAGCCTGCGGTGAAACGGCGAAGCTCAAACTTGCCGACGGAGTGGGCCCGGACCCGACCTTGCCACCGCCCAACAAGACCCTCATTCCGACCGTGAACATTGCCGACGCCACCGGATGGGGACCGGACGGCGCGCCAACGCCGGCTGCAGGCTTCGCGGTCAATGCCTTCGCGCGCGAGCTCGACCATCCGCGTTGGCTGGCTGTATTGCCGAACGGTGATGTGCTGGTGGCCGAAACGAATGCGCCGGCGAAGCCCAAAGACAAGTCCGGCGGCATCAAGGGCTTCATCATGAAGGCGATGATGAAGAAAGCCGGCGCCGGGGTACCAAGCGCCAACCGCATCACGCTGCTGCGCGATACGAACGGCGATGGGGTGGCGGACCAGCGCAGCGTATTCCTCGAAGGACTGACGTCGCCGTTCGGCATGGCGCTTGTCGGCGATACTTTTTACGTCGCCAACGCCGACGCGCTCATGCGTTTTCCGTATGTAGACGGCGCGACGAGCATCGCTGATGCGGGCACCAAAGTGGTGGACTTGCCCGCAGGCCGCAATCACCACTGGACCAAGAGCCTGGTGGCGAGCGCCGACGGATCGAAACTCTATGTGGGCGTCGGCTCCAACAGCAACGTCGCCGATAACGGCATGGGCGAAGAAATCGAGCGCGCCGCGATCTGGGAAATCGATCCCGCCACGGGCAACCACCGCGTGTTTGCCTCTGGACTCCGTAATCCGGTCGGCATCGCATGGCAACCGCAATCGGGCGCGCTCTGGACCTCGGTCAACGAACGCGACGAGATCGGCAACGACATCGTCCCCGATTACATGACATCGGTCCGCGACGGCGGCTTTTATGGCTGGCCGTACA
>JBKJND010000335.1:0-6478 GCA_046596095.1 Ahniellaceae bacterium
CGTGCATTCCTGGCGCCAGGCTCCGCAGCGCCGAAGGAATGTACGACGACATATTCCTTGCAGGCCGCGAAGTGGCCGTCCTGGTACGTGATGGCCAAGGACGGCGACTGTACATCGCGATCGATATCACCCAGCTTGAAGCGGCGGAGGTCTCGCTGATGCGGTGGGTTTTTGCTTCGTCCTTGTTGGGATTGGCGGTCCTGGTGGGCGCGATCTGGTGGCTCGCGGGCCGCATGTTGCGGCCGGTGTCGGAATTCGCGGCGCAGTTCGACGAGATGCGACCCGATGTCCGCGGCGAGCGCGTGGTGATCGCCGATGGCGCGAGCATCGAGGTGGCAAACATCGCGGCCGCGATGAACCGGTATCTCGATCGCCAGGAAAATTTCGTGACTCGCGAACGCGCGTTCATCAACACGATGAGCCACGAACTGCGCACGCCGGTTGCCGTCATGCGCGGTGCGGCGGAGCTCATTGATGACGTAGTTGAGTTGCCCGAGGATGCGCGCAAGCCGCTCCAACGAATCCGCCGCACGCTCGACAGCGTCGAGGAGTTGATCGCCATGTTGCTCGTGCTCGCGCGTGAGCCGGACCGGTTCGACGACAACCTGGAAGCCATCCGACTCGAGGAAGTCCTGCCCGAAATCGTCCTCGCACATGCGCACCTGACGCGCGACAAGGATTTGCTCGTCGAACTTGGAAGCATCGAATCCGGCGAATTGCACGCACCCTTGCAGGTGGTCGAGACGGCGATTGCCAATCTGCTCCGCAATGCCATTGAAAGCAGCGACCACGGCATGATCCGGATCGAAGTGACGCCGGCTGGCGTCGTACGCATACAGGATCCCGGTCACGGCATGTCGCCGGCGGATATCGGCAGGTTGTACTCCTCGAGTGCACGTGCAGGCGAAAGCCGCGGTGGTGCGGGACTCGGACTCGGGCTTATCCGGCGCATTTGCGAACACATGGGATGGCGGCTCGAACTGTCGAGCGAAGAAGGGCGGGGCACGCTCGCAGTGCTCGACACGCGAGCTTCCCTGGTGCGCGCGAACCCTGACCGGCGAACTCACATTCCGCCAGACTGGCGTGGTTAACGCGCGGAGAACACCATTCCGACAAATTTGCGACAGGCCTCTACGCACAGTCCCGCTGGCGCTTCGTCGGTGGATGGAGCGGGATACGCGGGTCCGATCGGTACAACGATTCCCGTCCGGCGCGCCTTTGATTTCCGTAATTGCGAGGGACGATGTCTGCAGTCGATCTAAAGCCCGTGCCTTCCGCGCACGCACTCTGGCGAATAAAAGGCAGGTCCCTTCTGCGCGGTGTATTCGCCCCCGCCGCTGCGATCACTACGACCCGTTTCACGTTGATTCTGGCGGTCTATCTCGCGCTCACTTCAAATCGCTCGATGTTCGGCCTGATCGCAAAGGCGCTGGCGCCGATCGACGTCATGTCCGCCGCGTGCCTGGCAGCGATCGCTGCCTTGCTGGTCGCCACCCTCTGGGTCATGTTCAACCTGGTGGCGTGGCGCGGTGTCACGCGCATCGCTTGTGCGGCGCTGGTCGTGATTGCGTTGGCGGGCGCCTATTTCATGGACACATACGGCGTTGTCGTCGACCGCAGCGCCATCCAGAGCGTGTTCGAAACCGATGCCCGCGAAATTTCGCAGTGGGTCAACCCCGCCATGCTGCTCTATCTGGCGCTGGCGATTCCGCCGCTCTGGCTGATCGCCACGGCCCGCCTTGCCGCGCGCAGCGTGTTGCGCGAGCTTGCCGCGAAGCTCGGGGTGCTCGCGATCCTGCTGCTGGTGCTGGGCGGTACTTTGCTGCTGGCCTACGTCGACCTCGTCTCGGTTTCGCGCAGCCATCGCGAGTTGCGGCATATGGTCAACCCGATCAGCGCGTTGAATGCGGGGCGCAGCTACCTCCGGCATCGCAACGACGATCGGGTCGAACCCGTCGCACCACTGGGCCGCGATGCGCACAAGGGTGCTGGCTGGAAGGCCAGCGACTTGCCGCGCCTGGTGGTGCTGGTGGTTGGCGAATCCGCGCGCGCGTCGAGCTTCAGCGTGTTGGGCTATACGCGCCCAACCAATCCGCAACTTGCAAAGCGTCGAGTGACGAGTTTCACCAAAGTCACAAGTTGCGGCACCGCAACGGCGGTGTCGCTGCCTTGCATGTTTTCTCCGCTCGGCAAGGCACGCTTCGAAAGCGACGAGAACCGCCGCCAGGAAAACTTGCTGGACGTGCTTGCGCACGCAGGATTGCCGCCGCAGTGGTTCGACAACAACACCGGCAGCAAACGCATAGCGGCGCGGACCGGCGAGGTCCAGATGCCGCAGAACCCGAATTCCCCGCTCTGCAAGGGCGACGGCTGCTTCGACGAAGTGCTGGTTGAAGCGCTGCAACGCGCCGCCACCGCAGCCACGGACAACACGGTCATCGTGTTGCACCAGCTCGGCAGTCATGGGCCCTCCTACTTCGAGCGCTATCCCCCGGAGTTCCGCCGCTTCACCCCGACCTGCGACACCAATCAGTTGCAACGTTGCACGCGCGCGGAAATCCTCAACACCTACGACAACACGATCGTCTACACCGACCATGTGCTGGATCGACTGATCGCAGTGCTGGAATCGCAACGCACGCGCTTCGACTCGGCGCTGGTGTACGTCTCGGATCACGGCGAATCGACCGGCGAACACGGCATGTACCTGCACGGGATGCCGTACGCTATGGCGCCCGACGAGCAGACGCATGTGCCGATGATCGCGTGGATTTCCGACGGCTACGCGCGCGCGCACGCAATCGATCGCGCCTGTCTCGACGCGCAACGCAATCGGCCTCTGTCGCACGATCACCTGTTCCATTCGATGTTGGGCATTCTCGACGTCGACACCGCCGTGTATCGATCGGAACAGGATCTGTTCGCTCCGTGTCGCGGCTCGAATGCGCGCAACTAACCCTCACGGAAACGCACGGCCGGGTCCTGTCGCTGCCGGTCGGCGCTGATCGGAACACAGTCACGGAATCGCAAATTTGAGAATCGTCGATCGCTATCTGCTGCGCGAACTGATGGGCACGTGCGCGGGCACGGCATTGCTGTTGCTCATGATCACGCTGGGCGGGACCATGTCGGATGTGCTGCGCCGGGTTGCAAACGGCGAGGTGCCGCTGCCACTGCTCTTGAGCCAGGTGGGTTTGCGCAGTCTCGATGTGTTGACCTTGCTGCTTCCTCTGGCCCTGTTTGTGGCGGTGCTGCTTGCGTACGGGCGCTTGTACCGGGACAGCGAAATGGCGATCCTCGCCTCTGCGGGCATGAGCAGTCGCGCATTGTTGCGGCCGATACTCTTGCTTGCGCTGCCTCTGCTCGTGGCGGTCACGATGCTGGCGTTCTGGATCGTTCCGGGCGCGTTGCGCATCGCCGACCGTATGGTCGACCAGGCCAATCGATCCTTGCTAACGGCGGGCCTTGAAGCGGGGCGGTTCATGCCGCTGCCCGGTGGCGCGGGTGTGGTTTACGTGGGGGCGATCGAACAGGGCGGCACGCGCTTTCGCCGATTGTTCGTGTATCGCGAGCGGGACGACCGCGTGGATATCGTCACTGCCACCCAGGGCAAGCTCTTTCACGATCAGGACGGCAGCCATCGCTTCCTGGCGCTCCAGGACGGTTTCCGGGTGGAAGGTTCGCTCGCATCGCCCAACTTTCGGACCATGCGTTTTGAGCGCAATGAACTGGCTTTGCCGGAATCGGAAAAGGTCAAGCGCAATCGCGCCGAAACTCGCGTCGGCAGTCGCGAACTGCTCGCGAGTTCGCGGCCGCGCGACCGCGCCGAACTCCACTGGCGGATGGGTCTGCCGTTGTCCGTATTGACGCTGGCTTTGCTCGCGTTCCCGTTGGCTCGCGGTGGTCCACGCGATCCGCGTTATGGCAAGTTGGTGATCGCGGTGCTCGCGTACATCGTGTATCTCAATCTGCTCGCACTCGGCCGTGGTTGGATCGGCGACGGCAGCATGCCCGCGTGGCTGGGTCTCTGGTGGGTTCATGGAACTGCGCTCGGCCTCGCCGCCTGGATGATCGCAAGCGCCGATCGCACGTCGAAGCGCCCGCGAAGGAAGCGGTAGCAGCGGAGCAAGCACCCCTCTACAGCGGCCGATACTGCGACGCTTCTGCTCTCGTAGAGCCGAGCTGGCTCGGCTGCAAGGTCTGCCGGAGCAGAATATACGGATAACAGGATATTGGCGGCAAACGTAAACTGCGCGAGGGACGCAAACATCCAGCGCACGAGCTCGTATTGCAAATTGGATACCGTCGCATGCGACACGATCGGTCACTATTTTGATTGGTGCGGTGCACGATGACACGGACCGACACTGCCCCTAAAGTCCCGGCAGTTTTGCGTTCGCTGCGGTGAATAATTCCCAAAGCGCACCTTCCGATTACGCGGAGCGATCGGTTGATCCCGGCCGCCTTCCATTGTTGTTTCCCGTTCCAGGAGCCTTTACCAAATGACAAACATTTTGCGCCGTGCCTCCATCCTGTCCGCAGCTGTTGTCGCGGCACTCGGTGTTTCGTCCGCCATGGCTGGAGGCCGTTCAGACCTTGTGCTTGCCGCGCTTGGCAAGGGCACTTCTCACATTCCCGGCGAGCTGCTCGTGCAGTTCAAGCCGGGCGCCAGCACGAACGACAGGAGCGCCGTCGTCGGAGCCCTTGGGGCAGAGCGGCTGCAGGTCGTTCGCGAAGACGCCAACGGTCGTCTCGAACTTCTGCGCTTGACAACCGGGCTTTCCGTAGCCGATGCAGTGCGCGGTCTCGAGCAGGACATCGCAGTCGAATTTGCCGAACCCAACTGGATTTACTACCCGAGCCTCACGTCGAACGATCCCTACTTCACCAATGGATCGCTGTACGGCATGTACGGCGACGCGACCAATCCCGCCAACCAGTTTGGTTCGCAGGCGGGCGAAGCCTGGGCTGCAGGCAAGACGAATTGCGGCAGCGTCTACGTTGGTGTAATCGACGAAGGCTACATGCATACGCACGAAGACCTCGCCGCAAACGCGGGCAAGAACCCGGGCGATAGCACCTTCGACGGCATCGACAACGACAACAACGGATACGTCGACGACGTTAACGGATGGGATTTCGATGGGGGCAACAACACGGTATTCGACGGTCTCGGCGATGACCACGGCAGCCACGTTTCCGGCACCATCGGTGGAGTCGGCGGCAACGGCACGGGCGTGGCAGGAGTCTGCTGGAGCGTCAAGATCATCAACGCCAAGTTCCTCGGCAGCAATGGCGGCACGACCGCCAATGCCATCTTGGCGGTCGATTACATGACCGGCCTCAAGAACAAAGGACTGAATCTGGTGGCGACGAACAATTCATGGGGCGGTGGCGGTTTCTCGCAAGGCTTGCAGGATGCGATCGGCCGAGCCAACACGGCGGGTGTACTGTTCATCGCTGCGGCTGGCAACTCGGGCGCCAACAACGACACGACGGCGAGCTATCCGAGCAACTACCCGAACGCCAACATCATCGCGGTTGCGGCAACCACGAGCAGCGGCGCGCTCGCGAGCTATTCGCAGTACGGCGCCACTACCGTGGACCTGGGCGCTCCGGGTTCGGGCATCTGGTCGACCGTGCCGAAGCGGGTGCAGGGAAAGATCGTCTCCGGCTACGCAAGCTACAACGGCACCTCAATGGCCACCCCGCACGTGACCGGCGCGGCGGCGCTTTATGCCGCCTATCACCCTGGTTCGTCGGCGGCTGCCATCAAGAGTGCGATTCTGAGCAGCGTGGTGCCTACGCCATCATTGTCCGGCAAGACGGTGACGGGTGGCCGCTTGAACGTGAGTACCTTCTGATCTTGCATCGCGTCTCGAAAGCGTGACCCGAGGGCCCGGATTTCCGGGCCCTTTTTTGTGCCTGGTTATCGCGAGTGCGGGCTCAAGCGCCGCTGGCCTCGCGCTCGAGCAGCGTGCGTTTGCGCTCGATGCCCCAGCGGTAGCCGGACAGCGCGCCGTCGCGGCGCACCACGCGATGGCAGGGAATCGCCACTGCGAGCGTGTTTGCAGCGCAGGCTTGCGCCACTGCGCGCGCGGATTTCGGTGCGCCGATCTGTGCAGCGATGTCGGAATAACTTGCGGTGGTGCCGGCGGGAATTTCGCGCAGGGTTTGCCAGACGCGTTGCTGAAACGCGGTGCCGCGTACGTCGAGTGGCAGGTCGAGTCCCGCGCGCGGCGTTTCAATCATCGCCACGACGCGCGCCACGAGATGTTCGAAGTCCGCGTCGCCACCAATCAATGTCGCTTGCGCAAACTGGTTCTGGAAATCGCCCACCAGCACATCAGGATCGTCTCCGAGGAGAATCGAGCAAACGCCACGTTCGCTGGCGGCCACGAGGATCGAACCCAGCGAACAGACTCCTACCGCAAAGCGGATGACCGTATCGGCGCCGCCCGCGCGAAAACGCGATGGC
>JBKJND010000373.1:0-3570 GCA_046596095.1 Ahniellaceae bacterium
ATGCCAGCCTTCTCGCGTGCGATGGTTTCGCGGTCGGTGCCGAGCCAATCCTGATGATCGAGATCGATGCTGGTGACGATCGCGACATCGGCGTCGACGAGGTTGACCGCGTCAAGACGGCCACCCAGGCCGACCTCGAGGATCGCCAGTTCCACGCCCGTATCGGCAAACAGAAGAAGCGCGGCCAGCGTTGCGTATTCGAAGTACGTCAGCATCACCCCGGCGTCAATGCGTCCCCGCTCAATGCGCGTGAACGCCCCGCAGATGCGTTCGTCGTCGACCGCTATGCCATCGATCCGGATTCGTTCGTTGTAACGCAGCAGGTGCGGTGAAGTGTAGGCGCCGACGCGGTATCCGCCAGCACGCGCGATGGCTTCAAGAAACGCGACCGTCGAACCTTTGCCATTGGTGCCAGCGACGCTTACGACCAGCGGTGCGGGCGGAGGCAAGGAGAGTGACACCGCAACGGCGCGCACGCGATCGAGCCCCAGCACAATCTCGGTCCGCGACCCGGCGAGCTGATACGCCAGCCAATCGTCGAGCGTCCACGAATTCGGATCGCCGTCAGTTTTCTCGGCCATGGCGGTTATTCGCGAAAGCTGGAGGGGTCATTTCTGCTCCCTCCGGGAGCACGCAGCCGCAGGAGCGGCTGCGAACAGCGAAGCTGACCCGAAGGGCGAGGGGCAGGATGCCACGAGTAAGGTGGCACGCAGCGCTGGATGAGGGTTCGAAAGTGCCAAGTCGGCGACGATTCGAGAGGCGATTCGAACGCCGCGCGAAAATCGAACCCTCTCCCCAACCCCTCTCCCGGGGGGACAGGGGCTTTAGGCGGACGCTTCGTTGCGACGCGATTGAGGGCGGTGCTCAGTCGGCGGCGCCGTGGGCGGCGATGGGCATGTCTGCGGGCACATCGCGGCGCTGTAGCAGAGCGGCCAGCGAGGCGATTTTGTCGCGCAATTGGCGTCGATCGACGATTGCGTCTATGGCGCCGTGCTCGAGCAGAAATTCGCTGCGCTGAAAGCCTTCCGGCAAGGTCTCGCGCACGGTCTGTTCGATCACGCGTGGACCCGCGAACCCGATGAGCGCCTGCGGCTCGGCGAGATTGATATCGCCGAGCATGCCGAGCGAAGCGGACACGCCGCCGGTGGTCGGATGCGTCAGCACCGAGATGTAAGGCACACCGGCCTCACGCAGACGCGCGATGGCGGCGGCGGTCTTGGCCATCTGCATGAGCGAATACAGTCCCTCCTGCATCCGCGCGCCTCCGGTTGCGGAGAAACACACCAGCGGCGCGCGGTCGGCCAGCGCACGCTCGGCTGCGCGCGTGAATTTTTCGCCGACCACCGAACCCATCGAACCGCCCATGAAGGTGAACTCGAACGCGCAAGCAACCAGCGGCGAGCGCTTGACGGTGCCGCGCATGGAGATCAGCGCGTCCTTTTCGCCGGTGGCTTTTTGTGCGGCGACGATGCGATCGCGATATTTTTTCGAATCGCGGAATTTGAGCGCGTCGACCGGCTCAAGGCTCGCGTCAAGTTCTTCGCTGGTCGCTTCGTCGAACAGTGCGAGCAGGCGCGTGCGCGCGTTGATGGCCATGTGGAAGCCGCACTTGGGGCACACCTTGAGATTGCGCTCGAGCTCCGGCTGATACAGCGCGACGCCGCAGCCCTCGCACTTGGTCCAGAGGCCTTCCGGCACTGCGCGCCGGGTGCCGCCTTGCGTGCGGATGCGCGCAGGAACCAACTTCGTGAGCCAGCTCATCGTGAAACCCTGGGTCGATAGTTCAACTTGCTTCGCCAATGACGCAGTTGCGCCATGTTACTGAGTAGGCCACCGAACAGTGCGAACTCGCAGGGCGGGCACCGCCCGCCGCACCCGTGCCGTGATGGCGGGCACTGCCCGCCCTACCTTGGTCCGCTTCGCACTGTTTGCCGGCCTGCTCAGTCAACCACCCGTCAAACATTGCTTGGGCTCGCGCGATCCAGGGCGGTCCGGAAAGGTGCGAGAAACGCCGTCGCGCGCGTTGCCGCATCGTCGGGACTCGTTGCATCGGCCAGCGCCGCTACAAGTGCCGAGCCGATGACCACGGCGTCGGCGCCACGGGCAATGCGCGCTGCGTCCTCGGGCTCCTTGATGCCGAAGCCCACAGCGATCGGCACGCGCAAAGCCGCGCGCAGTGCCTCAGTGCGCGTGTGCACGGCATCGAATGCGACGTGATCTGCGCCAGTAACGCCGGAGAATGCCACGCAATACACAAACCCCGCCGCGCGTTTTCTCATCGCGTGAACTCGCTCGGGAGTTGTGGTGGGTGCCGCGAGAAAAATCTGGTGCAAACCTGCTGCGTCGAGACGCTCGCGCAATGCATCGGCTTCCTCGGCCGGGCAATCCACAAGCAACACTCCGTCGACTCCCGCGCGTGCGCAATCCGCAAAAATATTCTCGGGGTCGCGCTCGAATGGATTGAGGTAACCCATGAGGACAACCGGAGTGACGGCATCGAGCACACGAAATTCAGCGACCATCGCAAGGACAGCGCGCAACCCTACCCCACGCAGTAGTGCACGCTCGCTGGATCGCTGGATTGTCGGCCCATCGGCCATGGGATCGGAAAACGGCACGCCAATCTCGAGCACGTCTGCCCCGGCCGCGACCAGCGCGTGCAGAACGGGAACCGTGGCCGAGGCCGACGGGTCGCCGGCAGTGACAAAGGGAATGAGCCCCTTGCGTCCACGCGTAGCCAGCTCGCCGAATCTCTGATCGATACGATTCATGGGCGGTGCGCCACGACTTTTATGGTGGCGCTCAAAACACGAGTCCCGAGTGCGCGGCGATGGTGTGCACATCCTTGTCGCCGCGACCGGACAGATTGCAGAGCAGCAGGGCGTCCTGCGGCAAATCGCGCGCAACGCGCATGGCCAACGCGACGGCGTGACTGGACTCGAGCGCCGCGAGAATGCCTTCCGAGCGAGCGAGCCGATGAAACGCGTCGAGCGCCTCGTCGTCGGTCACTGGCAGATACTCGGCGCGGCCGATGTCCTTGAGCCAAGCGTGTTCCGGGCCGACGCCGGGATAATCGAGGCCAGCCGAAATCGAATGCGTCTCGATGATCTGGCCATCGTCGTCGCACAAGAGATATGTGCGATTACCGTGCAGCACGCCCGGTCTGCCCGCAGACAGCGATGCCGCGTGACGCCCCGATGCGATGCCCTCGCCCGCCGCCTCGGCGCCGAGCATCCGCACTTCGGCATCACCCAGAAACGGATGAAACAATCCAATCGCATTGCTGCCGCCTCCTACGCATGCGACGAGCGCGTGCGGAAGACGACCATAATCTTCGAACATCTGCGCGCGCGCCTCGCGCCCCGCGACCGCGTTGAAATCGCGCACCATCTGCGGATACGGGTGCGGGCCGGCGACCGTCCCGATGATGTAGAAAGTGTCGTCGACATTGGTGACCCAGTCGCGCATCGCCTCGTTGAGCGCGTCCTTCAGGGTGCGGGATCCCGACGTCACCGGCACCACCGTCGCACCGAGCAACTGCATGCGATAGACGTTGATGGCCTGGCGCGC
>JBKJND010000447.1:0-4944 GCA_046596095.1 Ahniellaceae bacterium
GCGGAACGCAAGCTCGAACTCTTCCACGGTGCATGGCAAGGCTCCGTCGATCCGGTCTTCCGAGAATTCGCGTACTGAATTCGCGCACGCGCGCGATCGCAGATCCTTCCTTGTCGGCTTCGCCCAACGCCAGCTGCGGGTCAGGTGCGGAAGAGTTGTTCGAGATCGCGCTGCTGCAAGGTGCGCCACTCGCCGCTCGACAAATCCGGCAATGACAAGCCACCGATGCGATCGCGGTGCAGGCTCTCGACGTGGTTGCCGACGGCGGCAAACATGCGGCGCACCTGGTGGTAACGGCCTTCGGTGAGCGTCAGGCGCACCGATCGCGAATCGAAGGTCTCCATCGCGACCGGTAACAGCGGCGTCTGCTCCGATTCGAGCAGCAGGGTGCCGCTGGCAAATGTGATCACCTCGTCGCCACGCAGATCGTTTGCCAGCGAGACCAGATAAACCTTGGCGAGGTTCGATTTTGGCGACGAGATCCGGTGCAGCAATGCGCCGTCGTCGGTCATCAGCAAAAGCCCACTGGTGTCGCGATCGAGCCGGCCGACCGTGGACAACAGCGGCGAGCGCAGACGCCAGCGCGGTGGCAGCAAGTCGTAGACGACGCGGCCAGGGTCTTTGGTCGAGCAGGTGTAGCCGGCAGGTTTGTGCAGCATCAACACCAGGCCTTGCGGCGGATCGAGAGGCTCGCCGTCGATGCGGATGTCGGCGTGCGCCGCCTTGTCGTCGGCGTACAGCACCTCGCCTGCCGCATCGGTGATGCGCCCTTCGCGAAACATCGCCGCGATCTCCTTGCGGCTGCCATATCCCAGATTGCCGATCAGGCGTACCAGTCTCATCGCGCGGCCTTGCGCGAGAACGACTTGTCGAAAGTCCTCGCAGAGTGAGCCGCAGCGGTCGGCGACTTGATCGCTTCGATCACCTTGAAACCATGCTGCTGCGCAACGATGCGGGTAGTCCCGATATTCGCGTTCAACACTGCTTCGTACGCCAGATGCCGGTTGGCGACGAGCCACAAGCGTCCGCCGGGCTGCAATACGCTGGCCGCCGCCGCGATGAAATCGCGGCCGATATCGGGCCGATCGGCGTGTCCCTGCGCATGGAAGGGCGGGTTGGTGATGACGAAGTCGTAGCGTTGCGGCAAGCCTCGAGTGACATCGTGCCAATGAAATCGGGCGGCGCCGCGCGATGCGAACGGCGCGAGATTGATCCGCGCAAGATCCAGCGCGCGGGCTTCCGCCTCATACAGGTCCATCGCGACATTCGCGCAACGCGTCAGCACTTCCGCGGCGAGGAAGCCGTAACCTGCGCCGAGATCGGCGCCGTTGCCGCAAAGATCGTTCGGCAAATGCGCGACCAGCAAGGCCGATGCGACATCGATGCGATCCCAGGCGAAGAGTCCAGGCCGACTGATGAATTGGCCATCGAGGATGGGGCGCGGTGCGTCGAGAGTTGACCACTCCGCTGCGAGCGCAGTGTCGGCCGCGGCTTGCAGCGCCGCGGTCCAGAACACGCGGCATTTGTTTTTCGAGACCACATGCAAGGGCCCCGCGATTCGTTCGAGATCGGCCTCGCCGGATTTCGCGCCTGCGTCATTGGGCATGCTGGCGACGACGATGCCGCCGGGCCGAGTGCGTGCGATGGCGTGCGCAAACAACGCGCGTGCTTCGTCACGTTGCCGCGGCGGCAACACCAGTACCAGCGGATAACAGCTGTCGTCGCTTGCGTTCCGCACCGTGAGGCCGGACTGCTCAAGGCTGTCGAATTCCGGCTTGAAAGACTGTTCGCAGACCAGTCCCGGCAAAGCCTGCGCAGCAAGTGGCCAGCCGCTCCGCGCGCGCAGGAACAAAGCAGTGCCTGGCCAGGCCAGCGCACCGGACGCGAAGGGCAGCATCAAGGTTTCAAGAGCGGCGAGCGACATGCGACAAATTCTACTTGCGCCCCGCCGTGGCCGCGTGACCCGGCTAGTTGCGGACGTCGCGCAGTTGCCAGTGCGAGCCCGCGAGCCAGCGCAGCCGCGAGCGCACGATGGCTCCGGGCAAAGCGGTTTCGAGTTCCAGATCGATCGAGAGGCTGCGTTGATTGCCGCTTACGTTCGCCTTCTCGTCGATCATGCCGAGTGAAGCGTCGACCGCTTCCGGATCGGGTTGCAGATCGCGCCACCGTTCGAACAGGTTCGCCGAGCGCAGCGCAGCCTCAAGCTCAGAGGCAAAACCGTCTGCGCTTTGCGCGGTGAACGACAACGAAGGTTCCGCCCCGCGCGCCACGGTCGGATCCGGCAGGGTCAGAAAGTAGCGGGCCATCAGGTGCTCGATTGTTGCAGGGCTCACACCTTAGTCGCGCAAATGCGAAGCCGCGATGACGATTGCGCATGGATTCGCGCAAGTCAGGTCGGCCAGGCCGACCTGACTTGTTCTCGCGACACACACGTCCATCCACAGGCCGAGTTGAACTGCGACGTTTCGCTCGTCGGTTAAAAGCCCTTCAAAGGGCAGGCGCATTCGTCGCCTCTGGTTGCGTCGAGATCCATTGGTCGCTGCGCGACCTGACCTACAACGGCAACACGGTCTCTATGCATTGGGATCGCGCAAATGTTGCGCACCGCGCTGCAGGCGCTCGGCGCGGCGGTGCATGCGTATCGCGCGGATTTCCTCGCGGGTGATCTGGCCATCGCGATTGGCGTCGGCGCGTTCGAAGCGGGCGAGATGCGCGGCTTCGAACTCGACTGTGCTGACGCGCCCATCCTTGTTGGTGTCGACGTGCGTCATGCGGCGTTGCATGCGTTCTACGCCACGCGCGGCGCGAAACGCCTGGAACTCCTCCACGGCGATAAAGCCATCGCGGTTGCGGTCCATGGCGGACGAGCGATCGTGTGCGCGCGCTTGCGCATCGCCTGAAGTCATCGGCAACTTCGGAAGATCGAGGCGCGGTGCGGGTGACTGCGCGACCGCCAGAGTGAACACGCCACCGGCGCAGAGCGCAGCTGCGAGCGACAGCACGAGGCGTTTGCCGGGAAGTTTCATGGTCCTGTTTCCGTTGGGTAATCGAGGAAGACCCTCGACATCACACAACGCACGCTGCGCACAAGCGTTGACCCGCGAATGCTCGATGCCGGCGTAGGTCAGGTCGGCTTTGCCGACCTGACGGCTCATCGCAACTGCGCGTCAGGTCCCTGTGGCGACCTGACCTACCGGGCTTTCGTCGACGCGGATGGTCTGGCGCTTGCGGGCGAGGAGGAGATACATGACGGGCACGACGAACAGCGTGAACAGCGTGCCGATGGCCATGCCGCCGACGATCACGCGGCCGATCTGGTTGCGCGCTTCGGCGCCCGCGCCTGTGGCGATTGCGAGCGGCAATGAACCCAGCACCATCGCGCCAGTGGTCATGAGTATCGGGCGCAGACGCAAGGCCGCGGATTCGAGTACCGCATCAAATTTTGAGCGGCCACGCTCCTGCAACTGGTTGGCGAACTCGACGATCAGGATGCCGTGCTTGGCGATGAGTCCCACCAGAGTGACGATGCCGATCTGCGAGTAAATGTTCCAGCTGCCATTGGCGGACAGCATGAGCAGCAGGAACGCGCCGAACATCGCGAGCGGTACCGACACGAGGATTACAAATGGATCGATCCAGCTTTCGAACTGCGCCGCGAGTACGAGGAAAATGAATGCCACCGCGAGCAGCAGGATCACCGAGAAGTCGCTCGCGGATTCGCGGAACTCACGGCTCTGGCCCGAGAGGTCGTACTGGGCTTCCGGCGCCACTTCCTCAAGCGCACCCTCCATCCAGTCGATCGCGTCGGACATTGGATAGCCCGGCGCAAGTCCCGCGCTCACAGTGGCGGAGCGGAGCTTGTTGAAGTGGTTCAGTTGCTTGGCTGCGACCGTCTCCTTGACGTCGACAATGTTGGACAGCGCGACCATCTGGCCGTCGCCGGTGCGCACGTAGATGTTGGAGACATCGCCGGGCGTTGCGCGCTGCGCATCCTCGACCTGCACGATTACGTCGTACTGCTCGGAGCCGCGCTTGAAGCGCGTGACGTTGCGGCCGCCCAGCAACGTTTCCATCGTCCGCCCGACCGCCTCGACGCTGGTGCCGAGCGTCGCGACCTTGTCGCGGTTGACCTCGACCCTGAGCTCCGGCTTGTCGAGCTTGAGGTCGGAGTCGGGCGTGGTGAGCTGCGGATTCGTCGTCATCTTCGTGATGAGCTTGCCGACGATCTGGCCGAGGTCTTCCCAACTGCCGGTGGTCTGCACGACGAAATTGAGCGGCTGTCCGAACCCGTTCTGTCCGAGCGGCGGCGGCAACGTCGGGAACGCCAGGATTCCGGGAATGCCCATGAACTGGCCGAACAACTGGCCCTGGATTTCGGCGGTGCTTCGCTCGCGCTGTTTCCAGTCCTTGAAGCCGACAAAGCCGATAGTGGTCGTTACGGAGGGAAATCCAACGATCTGGAAATAGCGATCCACTTCCGGAAGCGCCGCGAAGGTCTTCTCCATCTGTCGCGCGTACCGATCCGTGTACGGCACCGTGGAACCCTCGGGCGCGATGCCGAAGCCAATCACCAGGCCCTGGTCTTCTTGAGGCGCGAGCTCCTTGGGCAGACTGATCCATAGTCCGGCGGCGCCCGCATAAATCAGAGCGGCGATTGCGACGACGATCCAGCGCCAGCGCAATGCCCCTGCGAGCAACCAGCGATAGCCGCGATCAAGCGCGCTCAACGCGCGCTCGCCGAAGTTGTAGAACGCGTTGTGCTTTTCCTCGTGCCGCAGCAGGCGCGACGACATCATCGGCGACAGCGTCAGCGCCGTGAAACCGGATACGACGACGGCCCCCGCCAGCGTCATCGCGAACTCGACGAACAATTTGCCGGTGCGTCCGGTCGAGAACGCCAACGGGATGTACACCGCGGCGAGCGTCAGCGTCATCGCGACGATC
>JBKJND010000098.1:0-9832 GCA_046596095.1 Ahniellaceae bacterium
CAGCGGAATCTACTGCTGTCGCTGGGTTGCGAAAGCCTCCAGGGGTTTCTGATGTACCGGCCGATGCCGGTCGAGCAGATCAATCTGCTTCTTGACCACGCGGGCCAAAAAGCCACCGACTCCCATGCAACACGACATGAGGGGGCCCCGTAATGCGCCGCGCTGGCGCTTTGGCAGCCGCAGGCTTCTTTTGAGGGCCGGCGTCTCAGAAGGTCAGAAGGCGATGCGACCGACGAGAATGTCGCGGTACATGACCCAGTCGCCCATGAGCGACCAGAGCGGATGGGTGAAGGTCGCGGGGCGGTTGTGTTCGAAGAAAAAGTGGCCGACCCACGCGAAGCCATAGCCGGCCAGCGGCATTCCAACCAGCCACCACGGATTGAGGGTCACGATGGCGGCGAGGAGGAAACCGAGCACCAATGAAGTGCCCGCGAAATGCAGTCGCCGCGACGTGCGGTTCGAATGCTCGGCAAGATAAAACGGATAGAACTCGCGGAAGTTGGCGTGCATATGATTTCCCGGCGTTGCGTGATGCTGAGTTCGCTGGTCCCTGTCCCCGGTCTCGAGTCCGCGACCTGCACCTGATCGCTACGGAACAATCCAGGTGGCGTCCCAGACCTTGCATGGAGGACCGCATTGCGGGCCGTTGGGATAGAGCAACCGGTATTCCGGAATGAATAGACGTTGGGCCACCCTCCGGTTTGCCTGCATGAGGGAAATGGTTAATCGCTCCGGAGCTTCGTAAAAAACCAGGATCGCTTCGAAGTTCCCCGTGCTTTGGTATTCGGTAGTGAAGGAGGATAGGCTGTCTCTCGTGGTTGTGCTGATCTCGATTTCTCGAACAACAATACCAACGCCATCGCCACAGCGCGCCCGAGCAGGCTCCTCTACTAATTCGTTGGGCACTGGTGAAAGCTTGGGCACCGTGCATGTCACGAGTTGGCCATCAACGTCTATCGACAGATCAAAATCTGACGGTCGGCCATCGGATCGTTGAATGCTGACTTTTGCCGAGTCGGGACAGCCCAAAAGTGTGCAGGTAGCAAATTCTTCCTCATCCTTCGGGAACCTCCGCGATCCATCGTCCGTCTTCTTCGCGTTCGACCTTGAGAGTGAGCTGCATGGGAAACGTCTCTGCAGAAATAGCAACGAGCTTACCTGACCGCACCTTTGCAGTCGCAACGCGCGTATCACCCTTTCGGCAATTGCTCGGGTGTGCGCTCTTCGCGCTTGGCTTCGTTCCAGAGTGCGTCTTGTGCGTCGAGGGGCAGGGTCGGCAGTGGGGTTGCGCGTGCGTCGGCGAGTGCTTCCATGCGGCGGAAACGACGTTCGAACTTGGCGTTGGCGCCGCGTAAGGCGGCGCCCGCATCGACCTTGGCGTGACGCGCGATGTTCAGGCATACGAACAGGAGATCGCCGATTTCGTCGGCAAGTTTCTCGGCTGAGCGCGGCTCGCGCGCAAACTCGGCGCGAACCTCGTCGATCTCTTCATGTAGCTTTTCAAACACGGGTTCAATCCCGGGCCAGTCGAAGCCGACGCGGGCCGCGTGGGTCTGCAACTTGATCGCGCGCAGCCATTCCGGCAAGCCCGTGGCGACGCCAGCGAGCGCGCTTGCATCGAGCTCGCCTTGTGCGGCGCGCTCGGCGCGTTTGTGCGCCTCCCACGCGGCACTGCGCTCGGCATCGTCGGCGTGCGTGACATCGGCGAAAACGTGCGGATGTCTTCGCTCGAGTTTCGCAGTGATGCCACGCGCGACATCATCGAAGTCGAACGCGCCCTGTTCCTCCGCCATGCGCGAATGGAACACGACTTGCAGCAACAGGTCGCCTAGTTCGTCGCGAAGGTCGCCAAGATCGCCGCGCGCAATAGCGTCCGCGACTTCGTAGGCTTCTTCGATGGTGTACGGGGCGATGGTCTCGAACGTCTGTCCTTTGTCCCACGGACAACCGCGTTCACGGTCGCGCAAACGGACCATGATCGCGCGCAGCGCATCGATGGGCGAAGCAGCTTCGCTCATGCGTCGGGAATCCATTGCGAGGGCGCTCCCGCGCAAGCGACAAACGATGGATTGATCAACGTCTCGCGCGCGTTGTAATGGAGAGGCTGTCCGTCCATTGCGACCACCGCACCGCCGGCCGCCTCGAGCACGCACTGCCCGGCGGCCGTATCCCATTCCGACGTAGGTCCAAAGCGCGCGTAGAGATCGGCCTCGCCTGCCGCAATCGCCACAAACTTGAGAGATGAGCCCAATCCCGTGACTTCAATCGGGCCTTGCGCGTCGAGGAAACGCGTGGTCTGCGCATCGCGATGCGAACGGCTGCCCAGCACGCGCCACGGCGGCAAGACGCGCGGCGCGACGTGCATTGCGCGCACCACTCCGCCTGGTCCTTGCCGCTGCCATGCGCCCCGTCCGCGATGCGCCCACGCGGTTCGCGCGAGCACTGGCGCGTGCACTACACCCAGCACCGGTCGGTGCTCATCGATGAGCGCGATGTTGACCGTGAATTCGCCGTTGCGCTTGACGAATTCGCGCGTGCCGTCAAGCGGATCGACCAGCCAGAACACCTGCCAGTCCTTTCGCTCATGCCAATCGCAATGCACTGCCTCTTCGGAAATGATTGGAATGTTCGGCGTCAATTCACGCAACCCAGCAACGATCACCCGATGCGCGGCCACGTCCGCCGCGGTCAACGGCGAAGCGTCGTCCTTGAAGTCCACCGCGAAGTCGCCTGCATAGATTTCGAGAATCGCGCGACCCGCATCTTCGGCCAGGCCGACGATCGCATCCAGCCACTGCCCTCGCATTGCCTCGTCCGCACCAGACGACCGCGTGTCGATCACAGCAGGCCGTGACGAAGCAGTTCCCGCGCCATGAACAACGCGGCCAGCGAGCGACCCTCGGTGCAATCCTCGCGCTGCACCAGTTCGTGCAGCCGATCCAGTTTCCAGGGCACCACTTCCGGCAGCTCTGGCTCGTCGCCGGGAAGTCTTTCGGGATAGAGGTCCTGCGCCAGCACTACGCTGATCTGGTGCGCCATGTAACTCGGCGCCAACGAAAGTTTGCCGAGCAGGCGCAATCGATTCGCGCCGTAGCCCGCCTCTTCCTTGAGCTCGCGATTGGCGCCTTCGAGCGCGGATTCGCCGGCGTCGAGGCGACCCTTGGGCAGCCCGAGCTCATAGACGTGCAACCCCGCCGCGTATTCGCGCAGCAGCAGCACCGTGTTGTCGTCGAGCATCGGCACCACCAGCACCGCGCCGCGACCACTGCCGGGCACGCGTTCGTAGGTGCGGCGCACGCCGTTGCTGAACTCGAGTTCGAGTTCCTCGACTGGAAAGCGAGTGCCTTCGTGCAGCATGCGGCGCTGGTGAATCACGGGCAGTTTGGGCATGCGCCCATTGTAGCCGCCGACGCGTTTTGCCGAAGCTCTAGACGCGCAGCGCCTCGCGCAATTGCGCATGCAGAGTCGGCGCTGCGGCCAGCACCGAGCGGGTGCCAAGATCGATGGCGGCCCCGTCAAGATCAGTGAATATGCCGCCGGCTTCGGTCACGATGACGCTCAGCGCCGCGATGTCGAGGATGTTCACGTCCGACTCGATGACCGCGTCGACCGCGCCGCGTGCGAGCAGGTGATAGTGGTAGAAATCGCCGTAACCGCGGGTGCGTTCCGCTGCGCCGACGAGGCCCGCGAGTCGTTGCCAGCGCGGCGGATCCGCGGCCAGCGATTTGAGATTGCCAAACGAAAGTTGCGCCTGCGCGAAGGTTGCCGGCGCGCCAACTCGCACGGGTTCGCCGTCGAGAAAGGCACCACCGCCGCGCACCGCCCACGCGCTTTCGCCGAACAAGGGTGCGTGCGACACGCCCAGCACCAGCTCGCCGCGCACGCGCAGCGCGATCTGGGTCGAGAACATCGGGTAATTGCGAACAAAGGCGCGCGTTCCATCGAGCGGATCGACGAGCCACAGAAACTCCGCTTCGGCCCGCTCGCCGCCTTCTTCCTCGCCGTAGATTTCATGCTGCGGAAACGCGGCGCCGAGCACCTCCCTTATCGCGCGCTCCGCATTGCGATCGGCGATGGTCACTGGCGTCGCGTCGGCTTTCCACTCAACCGCAGCTTCGCGGCGGTAGTACTTCGCTATTTCACTCGCGCCCACCGCGGCGGCATCGCGCGCAACCTCGAGCGCCCGGCCGAGGAAATCGCTGCTTGTCACCGGAGCTCGCTCATTGGAACAACGGCTGCATCTGGCCATTCACGCGGAGCAGGGTGCCGCCATCAGCGGTGCGTTGCCCGACCAACCGCAGCACTTCGAACAATTGCAGGTTCGACTGTCGCGGTGTCAGCTTGACCTCCAGGTCGAATGAGGGCCCCTGAAAGCGTGCGCGACCCGCGACACCGAGCAGCGCTCCGCGATCGTGCACATCGAGGATCACCGCGCCGTCCGGCGCCGTTCCAAATATTCCTTCGATGTCGCCGATGGCACCCTCAGCCGCGCCGCTGACGCCAACGCCGCGCCATTCGAAACCGCCCACGGCGCGCGTGAGATAACCGTCGGTCAGCTGCATCTCGCCGATTTTCGCCGCGACGTCGCCGAGCGGCGTCATGCCCGGCAACGCAATGGCCGGTGCCAGCCATTGCGCGGGCAATTTGAGATCTACGTTGCGCAGCACCGCGCTGCGCCCGCTTTTCTCAAAGTCGAGATCGAGCGCGATGCCGTTGCCCTGGCCGCGCAAGGTCGCGCTGCCGCGTGTGCTGCCGGCGAAAAACGCGGAACGCGAGACGTTCCATTGAAGCGTGCCGAGCGGGACGCCGTGCAGCGCGACTTGCTCCGCGCGGCCTTGCCACAGGCTGCCGCTCAAGCCTTCCGCCTGCCAACCGCCGAGGCGCGCACGCAGCACTTGATACGCAACGTCTGCGGGCGCGGTCCAGAGCAATGCGAGCGCGATAAATGCGAGCGCAAGCAGCGATACGCCTGCTGCGGTCAGCCAGCCTTTGCGACTCATTCGCGCCCGGCTTCGATCAAAGTCAGGCGCACATCCACCAGGCCGTTGGCAGGCTTGCGCTGCGCCGAAAACGATTCGATACGCGCGCCCTGCTGCACCGCGAACGGCTCGAGCCAGCGCATGAGCGCGTCGAACGGCACGTCGTTGAAACTGACGCCGACGCGGCCGTTGGGTTGCGGCTCGACGTTTCCAATCGCCGCTGCGAGTCCGGCTGCGCGCGCGGTGGCGTCGACTTGTGCGAGCAACGAACGCCCGCCGCTAGATGCCGAGGCAACAACTCCGCCGCCGCCTTGCAGCGCCGGGGCAACCTGTCGCATCCAGGCAAGATCGCGCTCTGACGCGATTACCGCGTCCTGCGCCGCGCGATGCGCGCGCTGCTGGGGATACACCACGAATGCCCAGACAAGTAACAGTCCACCCACGATCGCGCCGACAGCCAGCAGCCGCTGTTCGCGCGGTGCGCGCGCCGCCCACCAGGCCTTCATGCTGGCCCCCGGCGCAATTGAATCTTGCCTTGGCTACCGCCCGCGATGCTTCCCACGGAGCCAAGCTCGGCCTCGACTCCGGGCAATTGCGCGCATTGCTCGCGGAACGCGTCCAGCGCCGCGACGTCTGGCCCGATCAAGGTCATTTCGAGAACGTCGCCGCGCCAATCGAGTTGCTGAAGTTGCACTCGCGGACTTGATCCGAGCAGCGCCGCGGCATCCGCCGCCAACGCGACGAACGATGCACCCGCGGTACCCCGATTTTGATCGAGTGCGCGCAATTGCCCGACCGGATCGGGTATCTGCTGCGCCGCAGGCTGCACGCTGCGATAGATCCCTTGTTGCTGCTCGAACAGCTCGGCGCGACGTTGTTCGAGGCGCGCGGTATCGGCGAACAACCAGGCAATGGACAAGCCAATCGCGACCAGCGCCAGTACTGCCCCCGTTCGCCACAGCGTGCGCATGGGTGCGGTGGCATGTCGCGCGGCAAATGCGTCGGTCAAGAGATTCGATGCGGGTCGCGCTGCGGCGCGCGCTCCCGCCAACAGCAGCGCGTCATTCAGCGCGTGCGTGTTCTGCGCCATCGATTCTTGCGCGTCCGTGAGCGCCGGATCGACGGCAAATTCTGCCAGCGCATGGACTGGCACGCTGGAACGGAAATCGTCCTGCGCACTGAGCGCGCGTTCGCCGTCGCGCAGCCAGATCGGTCCGCCCGGCTGCTCGGTCAGCAGCGCGCTGTCGGCGAGCAACACCGTTGGCGTGACCGACCGTCGGGCCAGATCGTCGAGCCAGGCGCGCAGCCGCGACGTCGAAACCCACCACGCATCCTGTCTTCCATCCGCACGCTGCGCAATGGCGAAGTGCAGCTGTTCCACCGGTTCCGCGAGTTGCTCTTCGAGTGCGAACGGCACCGCTTTGGCCAACTGATCGCGATTGCGCACACCGAGTTCGGTGCGGGCAAAGCCCACGTGTTCGGCCGGCACCACCACCCATACCGGCAGTTCGCGCGGCCACGCGCTTGCGCTGTCGGCCGCGCCCAGCTCGGACGTGCCGGAGTCGCCCACACGCCAGCCGCGCAGCGGCGCTTGCGGTCCGGAGTAGCGAATCAGCAAACGTTCTGGCATTGGATCTGAATCTCGAAGCGACACGCGATTCTAGTGGGCAAGCGCAAGCAACGCGGAGGCGTGCCCTCACGCGGAACTCATATCGCCCCATCGAGCCTGCGCAATGGCGAGCATAGCCATGCCGGCCGTCTCTGTTCTGAGCACGCGCGGTCCGAGGCACCATCCTGCAAAGCCGGCTTGCGCGAATGCGGCGAGCTCACGGTCGCTGAAGCCGCCTTCCGGCCCGACCGACAACACCAGCGAAGCGGGTGCTGCCGATTCAGACCCGATGCGTGCGCTGGCATCGGGATCGAGAAATACGCGCAGTTCGTGCGCAGGTTTCGGAATCCGTACGACCTGCGCAAGCCAGTCGGTCAGCGCGAGGGGCGCTGCGAGCGACGGAACATCCGCCCGTCCACATTGCTCGCAAGCGCCGACCACCACACCTCGCCAGTGCGCCATGCGTCGCTCGCCGCGTTCCTCGGAAAGACGCACTTCAGTGCGCTCGGTTTGCAGCGGCTGGATAGCCGTGACGCCGAGTTCGGTGGCCTTCTGCAGGATCCAGTCCATCTTCTCGCCGCGCGCGAGCGCTTGCGCCAACGTGATGCTGATCGGCGAAACCGGCGCGGCGACGACGGAAGCGTGCAAAACCACGCGCGCGCCGCGTTTGCCAGCTTCGATCAGCTCCGCTTCGAATTCGGCACCTTGCCCGTTGAACACCCGCAGCGGGCGGCCGACGGCGAGCCGCAGCACGCGCACCAGATGATCCGCAGCGCCGGTTGGCAAATCGTGTACGTCGCCCGCGCGCAGTGCGGCCGGCAGCAAGACGCGAGGTAGTCGCATGCCGCGATTCTGGCATGTCGCAACGCAAGGTTTCTCTGCCTCAAACTGAACGTGCGCTTGCGGCTTAACCGCTTGCAAACATCGGGTTGGGCATACTCCGCGTCTTCACGAACGCGCACTCGATCATTGCGCCACGTTTGTTCCTCCGGAGTTCCGACATGCCAAACCCTCACTCTCGTCGCGGTCAGCAGGTGCTTGCACGAGCGACGCTTGCGCCCCTCGTGCTGGTCATCGCCGCCGCGTGTTCGCGCGAGCCGGCACCGCCTGCGAAGGTGGCGCCGAAGCCTCCTGTCGCCGCAGCAGTTCCAGCGCCGTCGACGCCTGCGATCGCCAGTGTGCCCGCTGATCGCATGGACTGCGTTGGTGCCGACGGGATCCGGTTTGCGCTGGATTTCAATGCAGCGGAACCACGCGCGTTTGAGTACGCGAGCAGCAATCCGGCGGATCGTTCGATCGTGTGCCGGTACGTGTCGAGCGACGGCGACGCGACGTCAACGTGGCAACGCTCCGCTGACGGCAAGCTCACCATTGATTTGAAAGAAGGCGCGACCTCGGGCCCGGCCAGATTCATCCTCGCGCCGAACCCCGACGGCTGGCGCGCGCAGATCGTGGCGGAGCCAAAGTCCGGGCCATGTTTCAGCACGCCGCCACCGAACCTCCTGGTGCTCACCGGTCGACCGGGACAGGAATGCTCGCTGACCGCACAAGGCGGTATCGCGTCGTCCGCTAACGCCGCAGTGGAGCGTCAGCAGGCGTTCTGCGAACCCGAACGAATGGACGTGGCAGTCGCTCCGTCCCGGTCGCAGGACCCTGCCGCCATTTTCCGCGAGTTGCCGGATGGCATTATCGGCATGAGCCCGGCACGCCGCGAGGAGGTGCTTGCTACCGGCAGCGAACGCGTCGAGCAACTCGACGCAGGCGCGGGTTACCTTTCGGTCAAAGGCGACGACAAGACCTACGAGGATCTCGACGACTCCGCCGGTTACCGCATCGGCACATTCCGCGATGGCTCCGGCAGAACTGTGGTCGCGGTGATCAGCTTCGGCCAGATGGGTGTCAAGCAGGGCATCTGGCGTGCCGACGCGAAGGGCTGGCAAAAGGTCGGCTGCGAGCTGGTCGATAACTATCAAATCGACTATCGGTATTTGCCGGTGGCAGGTGGCAAGCAGCTTGAGGTCTACGACGCGAATGGTCAGGTTACGGGTCGGCTGTCGTGGAACGGCGAGCGTTTTGTTGCCGGTGCCTGATGCAATCTTGACCGCAAGCTGACGCCACTCCCTCGGCGCAAACCCGGCGCGAGGAGTGGCGCGCTACCATCGGTCGCATGGATTTTCGCGGCGCGCCCATGCGTCATTCGGTGCCCCTCTGGGCACAAATCGCCTTCGGCTTCGCGCTGTTGGTGCTGTGCTGGTGGCCGGCGCTCGACACGGCGGCCGAAGCGCAGATCGATGCCTCGCTCAAACGTGCGCTCGCGGCGTTTGCTATTGCTCGCGGCATCGATGCGGTGATCTCCGCAGCGCAAGGCACCGAGCTGGCGCTGCAACCCGCCGGCATCGGCCTGACCTTGTCGCCGGGAGAATTGCTCGATCCAGTCAACGATCTGGTCGAACGTTTCTCGGGCATCATGTTGATGGCGTCGGCGTCGCTCGGCTTGCAGAAGTTGCTGCTCAATGTGAGTGGCTGGACCCCGCTCTGGGTGGTGTTGAGCCTCGCGATCGGCACGTATCTGTTGCTGCGCATGGATGGGCGTGGTGGCGCCCGCGTGGGGCTCGACTGGCTGCGCCCATTACTGCTGGTGTTGCTGATCGTTCGATTTGCGGTACCGCTGTCGGCGCTCGCGTCGGAGGCGGCCTACCGGGCTTTTCTTGCCGATGAGTATGAGCAGGCCAGCTCACTCCTCAAGAGCGACGGGGAAGCGATCGGCAAGGCAGCTACGCGGGATAGCGCGTTGCCGCCGCCCGCAAAACCGGCGAAGCCGGCACTCCCGCCACCAACATTGCTCGAACGCACACGGCGCTGGTTTGGCGAAGCGCGCGAGACCCTCACCAGCAAGTTCGATGTGCGCGCAGCGATGGAGCGCAAGATGCAGCACCTGAAGGAGATCGCGAGTGAGATGACCGAAAAAATCATCGAGCTCATCGCGATCTTCATCATCCAGACCCTGGTGTTCCCGCTGCTGTTCCTGTGGCTGTCGTGGCAGGCGCTACAGGTCGGCTTGCCGGCCCTATGGCGACAAGCCGCCAATGCGCCGCGCTTCACCGAACGCGACGACCCACCCCGCCTCGGAGCGCCGTAACGCTGCAGTTTGCTGCCCTGTTCTCGGAACTTTTCTGCGGCGGCCCGAATGACGGCGCGACACCGTTCGTGGACGGAATTTCCGGAGGTTGGAGGTTCCGGGCCG
>JBKJND010000140.1:0-3606 GCA_046596095.1 Ahniellaceae bacterium
GATGCTGGACCTTGTAAGTGAAGGGTCGGACTGGGCCGAAGCGGTGGATCTCGCACGCGCCCGCCGCTTTGATGGCGCGTGCGAGATCCACCGCTTCGGCCCAGTCCGACCCTTCACTTACAAGGTCCAGCATCGACAGGCGAAAAATGATGATGAAGTCAGAGCCGACGGCGGCACGCGTGCGGCGCACGATCTCGACAGCAAATCGCGAACGACGAGTCGCGTCGCCGCCCCATTCGTCACCGCGCTGGTTGGTGCGCGCCGCGAGGAACTGGTTAATGAGGTAGCCCTCGGAACCCATGATCTCAACGCCGTGATATCCGGCCTCGCGCGCAAGCTCGGCGGTGTGCACGAAGTCGCCAATCGTTGCTTCGATACCGCGCTTTGAAAGCGCGGAAGGCGCGAACGGTGTGATGGGCGATTTGATTGCGCTCGGTGCGACCGACAACGGGTGGTAGCCGTAGCGGCCGGCGTGCAGGATCTGGAGACAAATTCGCCCCTGTTCTGCACGCACCGCCGCGGTGACGAGGCGATGGCGCCGCAGTTCGGTGCGCCACGACAATTTGCCGCCAAATGGCGCGAGCCATCCGCGAATCGACGGTGCGATACCGCCGGTGACCATAAGGCCGACGCCGCCGCGCGCGCGTTCGGCAAAGTACGCGGCGAGTTTCGGATAGTCGCTCGCACGATCCTCAAGCCCCGTGTGCATCGAACCCATCAGCACGCGATTGGGCAGGGTGTCGAACCCAAGCTCGAGGGGGCTCAATAAGTGAGGATACGGCGACATCGGCGAGGGCACAGCGTTCATGCGATCGATGAGCCCAAGCGAGAAGTCCACACCTTGCCGCGCCGGGCGCAGCTTCGCAAGCGCAATATGGACAGCGCGGAGGTCTCCGCGACGCCGTCCATGGTTCGGCAGACTCACCACGAACGGCTACCAGGAAAACACCGCGCATCTTGCGGCACGGTAGCTCGGTACGAAGTAGGGATATTGCGCACCCTCAAGCCAGCGCAGGGATGCGCGACGCTAGAGTGAGCTTGCGCCCTTAGAGTGAGCCGAGCATCGGAGCAGGCGACCGGGAATTGATGCGCCGTATGTTTGGGCACATGGGTGAGGCGGGAATTGTCGCGCCACTGGCGCGACCCCGCGAACGCACGGCCATGGATGGCCGGGCCGGACGTCCAGCTGCTGGGACGCCTGCTTGCCAAATGCTTCAACGAAACAAAAGTCACTCGCTCGCGAAGCGAGTGAAACGCTCCTCCGCGCTGCGCTTCGGAAGCTGGCTCTGGCAAACTAGCGGACTGACAAATAGACGCAGGGTTGAGCCGCATGAGTCACACAGATATTCGTTCCGCGCAGCGCGCTGAGCCTGATGCGCCGATGGTGGACATTGCGCGGTATGTGCGGAACTATGCGATCGATTCCGAGGAAGCGTTCGATACCGCACGGTACATGCTGCTCGACTCGCTTGCGTGCGCGATGCTGGCGCTGCGGTTTCCTGAATGCGTAAAGCACCTCGGTCCCGTGGTTCCGGGCGCAACGCTCGCGGGCGGCGCGCGGGTGCCGGGCACTGCGCACGAGCTCGATCCGGTGCAAGCAGCGTTCGCGATTGGCACGCAGGTGCGCTGGCTCGACTTCAACGACACCTGGCTCGCCGCAGAGTGGGGTCATCCGTCCGACAACCTTGGCACCATCCTCGCGCTGGGCGATTACCTTTCGCGCAAGGCGATGGCCGGGGGGCGCGCGCCGCTTACGGTCCGTGATGCGCTTGGGTGGGCGATCAAGGCGCACGAGATCCAGGGCTGTTACGCCCTGCTCAATAGTTTCAACCGGGTCGGCCTTGATCACGTCATCCTGGTGCGGCTCGCTTCGACCGCGGTGGCGACGGCGATGCTGGGCGGCAGCGAGGACGACATCGTTACTGCCGTGTCGCATAGCTGGATAGACGGCGGCGCGTTGCGCACTTACCGGCACGCGCCCAACACCGGGCCGCGCAAGGGCTGGGCTGCAGGCGACGCCTGTCGCCGCGCGGTTCTGCACGCGTTGAATGCCGTGGAACGCGGAGTGGTGGGCTATCCGTCCGCGCTGTCGGCCAAGACCTGGGGTTTCTACGACGTCCTGTTCAAGGGCAAGCCGTTCGAATTCGAGCGCCCGTTCGGCAGCTACGTCATGGAAAACGTGCTGTTCAAGATCAGTTTCCCGGCCGAGTTTCACGCGCAGACCGCAGTCGAGTGCGCCTTGACCCTGCATCCGCTCGTGCGCGGCCGCATCGACGCGATTGATCGGATCGTCATCGAGACGCAGGAGGCGGGAGCCCGCATCATTGACAAGACCGGTCCGCTTGCGAATTACGCCGATCGCGACCATTGCCTGCAGTACATGGTGGCGGTGCCGCTCCTGTTCGGGCGTCTCACGGCCGATGATTACAGCGACGCGATTGCCGCCGACCCCCGCATCGACGCTCTCCGGGCGCGCATGGAAGTGCGCGAGAACGCAGCGTTCACGCGGGATTACTTCGACCCCGACAAACGCTATATCGGTAACTCAGTGCAGGTGTTTTTCGCCGATGGAAGCAGTACCGACAAGGTCTCCGTTGACTTTCCGATTGGCCACCGCAAGCGCCGTGCGGAAGGCATTCCGATGCTGCTGCGGAAATTCGAGGCGGCCGTTCGCGAACAGATGCCTGCACGCCGGGCCGACCGCATCATCGCTCTCAGCCAGGACCCCGCGCGGCTGGACGCAATGCCCCTGAACGAGTGGATGACCCTGTTCGCGGGTTGATGACCGGGGAGCGTTTCGTTAAATTTATGCTAACCGGGGCTGAACGCACGGCTGACGCGCGTTAAAAAATAGCTATACTCGCCCCGTCGCGACGTCGGAATGATTCTCCGGTTCGCGCAGATCAACTCGACGAAGCTAAGGAGAACCCGATGAATCGCAAGAGCTTATGTGTCCTGATCGCCCTCGGCCTCGGTGCGGCGAGCGTGCAGGCGCAGGATTACGACGACCGCTTTTACTTTGCACCCTATATGGGTGTGTCACTCAATGATGATGATCGCTTCACCGACAGCACCTCGTTCCTGCTTGGCGTCGGAGTTGGTCGGTTCATCAATCCGAACTCGGCAATTGACGTGTTCGTGGACCGCACCACCCGTGACAACCGTCCGGATGGCATAGGCGTTCCGACCCGTGGACAGTTCTCCAACACCGTGCTTGGCATCGCGCTGCGTCATCACTTCGGATCCTGGGAAGCCTGGCGTCCGTACGTGATGGTGGGTGGCGGCATGTCATTTCATGATCGCGACGGTTCGGAAAGCGATTACGATCCTTTCGTGCAGGCAGGCCTTGGTCTGTCGAAATCGATCACCGATCGCGTGAGCTTCCGTGGTGAAGTGGCCTATCGCTACGACACTGACAGCGATTCGCTGCAGTTCGACGATGACTTCAACAGCAACGGCGACGACAACTTCGGCGACGTCCTGGTGACGCTCGGCCTCACCATCGCCTTGGGCGGTGCCGAGGAGGAGGTCGTTGAAGTAGTCGAGGAAGTGGTTCCCGTGGCCGATTGCTCGACGCTTGATGATGACCGCGACGGCGTCAACAAC
>JBKJND010000150.1:0-9375 GCA_046596095.1 Ahniellaceae bacterium
GCGATGAGCACCGAGTCGGTGAACGTCGGCGCGCGCCCGGCGCGGCCGGGTTTTGCGTTCGCCAAGCGCCAGGGCGGCACCGTGATCGACTGGAAGGGCGACGTGCCGACCGTCGCCCTGGCGCCGCACGCGACGCTCGCCACCTACGCCGAGCTGCAACGCTACCTCGGTGTGTCGCCCACCATCGAACGCTTCGATGCGGTCGCGTACGAGCGCCTGCTGCGCGATCTGTATGAGCAGGGGGGTACTGATGCGCGCGACCTCGCCGACAGCATCGATTCGGGCATTGACCTGCGCGCTCTCGCCGAAGAATTGCCCGAGCCGCAGGACCTCATGGAGTCCGACGATGACGCGTTGATCATCCGCCTGATCAACGCACTGCTCACCGAAGCCGTCAAGGAAAACGCCTCTGACATCCACATCGAGCCATACGAAAATCGTCTGGTCGTACGCTTTCGCATTGACGGTGTATTGCGCGAGGTGCTCGCGCCGCCACGCTCCATCGCGGCCCCGGTGGTCTCGCGCATCAAGGTGATGGCCAAACTTGACATTGCGGAGAAGCGGCTGCCCCAGGATGGACGCATTGGGCTGCGCATCGCGGGTCGTCCCGTCGATGTACGTGTGTCGACGATTCCCGCGGGACACGGCGAGCGTGTGGTGCTGCGCCTGCTCGACAAGCAGGCGGGGCGCCTGGATCTCGAAAAACTCGGCATGGGCGCGACCATGCATGCGCGGCTCGATGAGCTCATCCATCGCCCGCACGGCATCATCCTCGTCACCGGGCCAACGGGTTCGGGCAAGACGACCACGTTGTACGCCGCACTCTCGCGGCTCAACGATGCGACGCGCAATATTCTGACGGTCGAGGATCCGATCGAGTACTACCTCGACGGCGTCGGCCAGACGCAGGTCAACACGCGCGTCGACATGACCTTTGCACGCGGCCTCCGCGCGATTCTCCGCCAGGATCCGGACGTGGTCATGGTTGGCGAGATCCGCGATCTGGAAACCGCGCAGATCGCGGTACAGGCCTCGCTCACGGGCCATCTCGTCATGTCGACGTTGCATACCAACTCCGCGATTGGCGCGATGACGCGCCTGCGCGACATGGGCGTTGAACCCTTTCTGCTCGCGTCCTCGCTGATCGGCGTGCTGTCGCAGCGGCTCGTGCGCGTACTCGATCCTGCGACGCGCGAGGCTTATCAGGCAACGCCGACTGAACTCGCCGCGTTTGGCCGCGACCCGCAGGAGCAAGTCACGTTGTACCGCCCGCGCAGCGATCTCATCGGCAAGAACGCCGGTTATCGCGGTCGCACCGGCATCTACGAACTCATTGCCATCGACGAACCCGTGCGCGCGCTGATCCATGCCGGCGCCTCGGAGGCAGCGATCGACGCGCAGGTGCGCCCGCACGCACCCTCGCTCGCGAGCGACGGCTGGACGCGCTGCGTCGCGGGCACCACGTCCGTCGAAGAAGTCCTGCGCGTCACGCGCGAGGAATAGTTGCTGAACCGCAATAGCCGTGTGCCGCAAGCCGGGCGCCGCGACGGTCCCGCTTTCCGGCTGCTGTCTCGCAACGTTGGAGGAAGCGTCGCGCCGCGCGAGCGGGACGGGCAGCGCGCAGGCTAAGCTTCGCGCCCATGCCTGCCTATTCTTTCGAAGCGCTTGACCGCGCTGGCGCCACTCAGCGTGGCGTGCTTGAAGCGGACACACCGCGCGCTGCGCGTGCGTTGCTGCGCGAGCGCGGGCTCGCGCCACTCGAGGTGGCGGCGGTGTCGGAAGCGAGCGCACGAGGATCGTTTTCGTGGCATCGCGGCTTGTCCCCGGCGCAGCTCGCGACGCTGGCGCGGCAGCTTGCGACCCTGATCGGCGCTGGCCTTCCGATCGACGAGGCGCTGGCGGCGCTGGCCGAGCAGAACGACGAGGCGCGTGTGCGCGCGATCGTTTCGAGCGTGCGCGCGCGCGTGCTTGAAGGACGCACGCTCGCGGCCGCGCTCGGCGAATTCCCCGATAGCTTCCCGGAGATGTTCCGCGCATCGGTCGCGGCGGGCGAACAGTCCGGGCATCTCGATGGCGTGCTCGAACGTCTCGCCGATCACGCCGAGAGCCGCGAGGCGTTGTCGCGGCAAGTGTGGGCGGCGCTCGCCTATCCGGTGCTGCTCACGATTGTGTCGCTGCTGATCGTCACAGGCCTGCTCACCTGGGTGGTACCCAAGGTCGTCGGCGTGTTTGAAAACATGCAGCAGGAATTGCCGATGCTCACGCGCATCCTGATCGGTCTGTCGGCGTTGATTCTCGACTGGGGATGGTTGTTGTTGCTGGCGTTGTTCGCAGTGGTGTTTGCGGTGCGATGGGCGCTGCGCAATCCGCTGACTCGCGCGCGCTGGCATGCATGGCGGTTGCGGTTGCCGTTGGTGGGAAAACTGTTGCGCGGCGCGGACACCGCACGCATGACGCGCACCTTGGCGATGCTGACGGCGAGCGGCGTGCCGGTGCTCGACGCATTGCGTCTTGCGGCGCCGACCGTGCGCAATCTGCCCATGCAGGCCGCGCTCCGGCAAGCGGCCGCGCGGGTGCGCGAAGGCGGCGGATTCGCGCGCGCGCTCGCCGACAGCGGACAGTTCCCGCCGGTTACGGTGCGTCTTATCGCCAGCGGCGAGCGCACCGGCAAGCTCGACGAGATGCTCGAGCAGGCCGCGCGTGCGCAGACGCGCGAGGTCGAAGGCATGTTGTCGACGTTGAGTGCCGTACTCGGTCCCGCGATTATTCTCGGCGTGGGCGTCATGGTGCTGCTGATCGTGCTGGCGATCATGTTGCCCATCTTCCAGCTCAACTCCCTCATCGCGTGAGTGGTCGGCGCATCGGCGACCAGCGCCGGCACTTTTCCCCTCGCCCGGAGAGGGATGGGCTAACGACATGGGTGCGCCGTGATCCGCTTTGAACACGTGGCGAAGAGTTACGCGAGCGGGCAGGTCGCGCTGCGTGACGTCACATTTGCGATTGACGCTGGGGAAATGCTTTTTGTCACGGGACACTCCGGCGCGGGCAAGAGCACGCTGCTGCGCCTGATTGCACTTGAGGAACGCGCCACACGCGGCACGATCACGCTCGGCGGTACCGATCTCGACAAGGTGCGGCAACGCGGCGTGCCGGCAATAAGACGCAGGCTCGGCCTCGTGTTCCAGGACCATCGCCTGCTGCTTGACCGCACCGTATTCGACAACGTGGCTTTGCCGCTGGTGATTGCTGGAACACCGCGCGCCGAGATCGAAGGCCGCGTGCGTGCCGCACTCGATCGTGTGGGCTTGCTCGAACGCGCGCGCGCGCAACCGCTGGCGCTGTCGGGCGGTGAGCAGCAACGCGTCGGTATCGCGCGCGCAATCGTCGCCAAGCCGCCACTGATTCTGGCCGATGAGCCCACCGGCAACCTCGATCCGCAACTCTCGGTCGAGATTTTCAATCTGTTCAACGCGCTGTCGCAGACGGGCACCACGATCCTGATCGCGAGTCATGATCTGCACCTGATCCAGCGCATGCGTCGGCGTGTGCTGGTGCTCGATCATGGCGCGTTGATCGACGACTACCGACCCGAGCCCGCACGATGACAACGCGCGATTCCGACGGCAGGCAACGCAATCGACGCGATGCGACGAAAGGCCCGGCCGAACGGTCCGGCGCAGGTGCGAGTGCGATTGCGAGTGCGAAGAAAGTTATCGCCGAACGGCGCCGCGGCGCGACGCCGTTCGCGCTGGGTTTTTCTTTCACCGCGTGGCGCGAGCAACATCTGTACGGGTTGTTTTCCAGCCTGGGCTATCTGTTGCGACGGCGCCGCGCGACGTTGCTGACCGTGGCGGTGATGGCGCTGGCATTGCTGCTGCCGTTGCTGCTGCAGGTGCTGCTCCGCAATCTTGAAGGCTTTGGCAGTGGTCTGCGCGACGCACGCGAAATGTCGGTATTCCTGATGCCGCGCATGCAACCCGCCGAGCTCGATATCGCAATATTTGCAGCCCAGAATTTGCCGGGGGTCGCAGCGGTGCGCCTGCGCACACCTGCGGACGGTCTGGATGAGCTGCGCGCGCTCGACGGATTTGCCGGCGCCGCCGCACTGCTCGTTGAAAATCCGCTGCCGCACGTGATGCTGGTGACGCCGCGCGCGCAGCTTGCCGACGCCGGGGTTCGCGCGCTCGCTCAGCGCCTCGAGAAGACCCCGCATGTCGACTTCGTGCAGTACGACCTCGCCTGGCGCGATCGTCTCAATCAAGTGCTGGCACTGGCGCAACGGCTGGCGCTGATCGCCGCCGTGCTGTTCGCTCTGGCGGCGTTGCTCGTGGTCGGCAACACCATCCGGCTCGACGTCGCGGCGCGATCCGGCGAGATCGCCGTGGTGCAGCTGCTTGGCGGCACCGATGGCTTCGTGCGGCGGCCCTTCCTGTATGCCGGCGTGTGGTACGGGGCGGCCGCGGCGTTGCTCGCGCTCATCGCGGCTATCGCGGTCGTGGTTCTCATCCGCGATCCCGCGTTGGCGCTGGCGGAAAACTATGCGCGCGATTTCGTGCTGCGCGGCGTATCGTTGCCCCTGGCCGCAGCGACGCTCGCCGCCGGGGCCATGCTAGGCTGGCTGGGCGCCTGGGCAGCATGTACCAGCTGGCTCGCGCGTGGACGGCCGCAGTAGAAGGCTGCGGTTTTCGGCGCACTGTCTTTCGAGGCACGAATGGACGACCAGATCACCCGCCACATCGCTTCCGACGCGCCGCGCGTGCTGGTGGTCGATGGGTCGAAAGTCACCCGGATGATGATCGAGCAGGTGCTGCGCCAGCAGCTGCCGAGCGCGGTGATCATGAGTTGCGAGAACGGCGCGACCGCGGCGCGGGCGCTCGAGGAAGGCATCGTCGATCTCATCACCACCGCGCTCGATTTGCCCGACATGGACGGCATCGCGTTTGCCAAGCACGTGCGTGAAAACTCGCCGCAGGCCTACATCCCGATCGTGGTCATTTCCGGCAACGTGCAGGAGCGTCTCGAGTCCGCCGGCATGACCGACGACGTCACCGATTACTTCGACAAGGGCCTCGGGTTCCGAGCGCTGGCGGAGTTCATCTCCGGCTACGTGGCGCCGGTCGATTCCGCCGAGGGTCGCGTGCTGTACGTCGAGGACAGTCGCGTGGTGGCGATGGCGACACGTCGCATGCTCGAGAAATACGGCTTCACCGTGCAACACGTCACGAGCGTGAAAGACGCACTGGTGGCGATCGATGCCGCGCGCGCCGAGGGCAAAGAGGTGGCCGACATCGTGCTCACCGACGTGTACCTGAAAGACGGCGAGAACGGTCGCGATCTGCTCGACAAGCTGCGCGGCGAATACGGTTACAGGCGCGGCGATCTGCCGATCCTGGTGATGACCGCCGACGACAACCTCAACAACCAGGCTGCGTTGCTGCGCGCGGGCGCCAACGACCTGGTGAACAAGCCGGTCGAGGAACGCCTGCTGGTGACCAAGCTCAGCTTCCAGTTGCGCGTTTCGCGCGGTCGCCACAAAGTCAACTGAAGCCCGCCGTGTCGCACCCGGTGCAGCTTTCTGCGTCGTGGCTGGCGCAGCTCGGCGATGTGTTCGAACAAGATTCGATGCAAGCACTCGGCGCGTTCCTGCGGGCTGAAAAAGCTCGCGGTCGCGTGATTTATCCGCCGGGCGCATCGATCTTCGCAGCGCTGGATGCGACACCATTCGAATCCGTAAAAGTTGTGATCCTGGGCCAGGACCCGTACCACGGTCCCGGCCAAGCGCACGGGCTTTGTTTTTCGGTACCGCACGGCGTGCCGCCGCCGCCTTCGCTGGTCAACATACTCGGGGAACTCGAGCGCGACGTGGGCGCTCCGCGCCCCGCTCACGGCAATCTGTCGGCGTGGGCCGCGCGCGGTGTGTTGCTACTCAATGCGGTACTGACCGTGGAGGCCGGCCACGCCGGTTCGCACCAGGGCAAAGGCTGGGAAGCGTTCACCGACGCCGTGATCGATCGGCTCGCGACGTCGCGCGAAGGGCTCGTGTTCATGCTCTGGGGCGCTTACGCGCAAGCCAAGGGCCGTTTGCTCGATCGCTCGCGCCACTGCGTGTTGCGCGCGCCGCATCCGTCACCGCTGTCGGCTTACCGGGGCTTTATCGGCTGCGGACACTTCGGCGCCGCCAACCGCTACCTGTCGGGCCGTGGCACAGCGCCCATCGACTGGCGACTGTAGCCGGCGAACCCGGCCCGACGTTCAAAGTCGATGGCTGGCAGTCACTCGGCGAGTCGCCGAAGGAACTTGACCTCGCTGCATGATGCAAACGAAGATCACGACGGTGGAGAACACCGCTGACGAATTTCTACCACCTATCCGACACCACCGGCCCCTTGTCCTGTACGCAGACCTGAAAATGGCTCTGCCCCCTTTTTCAAGAAACGACAGTCGCCAAGGCCGTCATCGAGGGCCTGATCCTGAAACATGACGCGCAGCGCTTTACGCGCACCAAAGAGGTCCGCTGATGGAACACATCGTCAATCTGCACATCGAGCGCCTGCCCGAGGGCGTCTACCTCGCCACCAGCGACGACGTGCCAGGCTTGGTCGCGCAGGGCCGCACCGTCACCGAAACGCTGGAGATCGCCCGCGATGTCGCGAGGAAATTGATCGAGGCGCAGAGTGAACGCGCCAGCGCATGGCCGCTGGTCGAGTTGCGGGAAACCTTCGACTATCCGCTGGTGGTCGGCTGACGCTGGCATGGGAAGCCTTGCCGGTTTCCGCTATCGCGAGATCGTGCGGCGGCTGAAAGCGCTCGGCTTCAACTTTGATCGGCAGGCTGCTGGATCGCATGAAATCTGGTTCAACGCCGCGACCCATCGCTACACCACGTTGGTGAATCATCCCGGCGATACGCCCGAGGGCACCCTGCGTGCCATTCTCAAGTAGGCCGGCGTCGAGCCCGACACTTTCCTCGACCCGTAACGATCAAAATCGCAGCAGTTCCTGCTCCACGCCGACTCGTTGCTAAACGACCACGCCCGCGCAAGGCGGGCGTCGTGGTGTGTGAGGAAGACGATGTGCGATTACAAAACGCCATCGCGCTCATCGTCGGGTAACTGTGCCGTCAGAAGGCACTCCGACCCCGCTTCTTTCTCAGTGCGCCCCGCGCACCGACCTCGCCTCTGCGATGAGGCACTCTGACCCCGTTAATTGCTGACGCGTTAATTGCTGACGTGAAAATGGCTCTGACCCCTTTTTCACGAGGCCTGATTTTGATAGGCATGGGTCGCCGTTTTCTGGCCGTCAGCGGCGGTATGGGAGGAACTGGTCACCTTTGTATAATCCCCGGGCTGGCCGCCATAGTTCTCAGCCAATCCGGGTGCCCGATAAGCACGAACTGGCAACGGACTTGAAAACCGAGCGCGTTTGAAAGTCGCGCTCAGAGGTTCGCTGCTCGACAATGGTGTTGCGCACGACTCGGTGCCAGTTCTCGTGACCCCCGAGGCGTCTGTGTCACCCTGAAGGCGGGGAAGTAACGACCGCGCTCTTTATGGGCAGGCGCATCAAGTGATACTCGAACGTCCTCCGAGCGCGTTGCGCTGAACACTCGCTCAAGTCACCTCATGCCGCGTTTGGCGAGGACCAGCATCAACAGTGCTAGGAGCGAGAGTCCCCCAAACGAAAACACTGGGACCGAGGCTGCCCCGCCCGCCCCAAAACCTGCGACGACAAACGGACGCTCCACAATGTGTGGTCCTCCGGGAAACCCATTGTTAACTACTCGGAGTATGTACGACCCGGGTTCAAGCGCGCCAACTTGGATCGTGAACGTCCGTGCGGGGATTGGAATGACGTTGCAAGAATTCAGGATGCTCAAGTCGACGTTAATGACATTTCCGGTCCTGCTTAGGCTCCGAACGGTGAACACCGCCGACACCGGAGGACCCAGCGTGAGGCTCGTTTGGTCTCCTGATATCCCTACCTGAATCGTTTCAGGCCATGTAGAAGGATCGATACAGACCACTTGCCCGAGGAGGGGGCTGCTGACAGCAAGCCCCGCGAACAACAACCAACCTATAAATCCATATTTCATTTTATTACCTCCTGAACAGCATATGGCGTAGTCTCCGCTCCGAGAAGCAAAGCGACTTAGCCCGGGCATCCCGGACTTGGTACTCGCGGATCAGCACCGAACCGCGCCTGCACGCCGTGCCACGGGTATTCAATACTGTCCGACTTGGCATCGCCGTCCGAATCCCACAAAGTTTTGTCCGTACCAAGGATCCCTTCGAATCCGTCAATCAGTCCGTCGTTATCGGTGTCGATGGCCGGAAAGACGTATCCCACTACCGTGGTTCCTGTGTGATTTTGAAACTCCATCAAACCTAGCTGTGAATCCAGAATCAGCGCATAGCCCTCCGTTGCACTGAACTTGCGATGCAATTTCTGCGGAGCAGACGAATTGGAGTTATCGCACGGTGCGAACTGGACTGGGCAGCTGTCGAGCACGAAACCCTCGATCCCATCGAGTTTGAATGTCTGGTCACCTCCTTGCTGAGTGCACTGGTCAAGCGTAGTGAAAGGCGAGATTTCGTTCGCATCACTTGTGTAAAAGCTTTGTCGCCGATCACACACTTCGGCGAAGCTGAGTCTATGCAATGGCAGCAGTGTGGTTCCCGCGAAGGGACTGTTTTTGCCGGTAAAGACATGAAAAGCCGATCTTGGAGCGTTTGCCATGGTTTTCCCGACGCCAGGAAAGCCGATTTCCGGTACCAATGGTCCCTCCGCAGAAGTCACCGGGGTGTAGGGACGGAGCTGCTCGGCGGCCGTGTCTGTGACGCAGGAGGGGGCCCCGGCCGGGCAGGTCGGCTTGGTGAGGAATTCGCCGGTCAACGAAGACGTTCCGACTTGGGGCGTCACCGTGTAAAGGCGATCTCCCTCGGCCACCGAACGCATTGCAAACATTGGCGTGAGTCTGTTGACTACTTGCGCATTGCATGACTTTCCCATAATCCGGGCGGCGCCTGCTGAAATTTTTGGAACGCCATATCCACGCCTATCGTTGCGTAAGCCAAATTGATCCGTCGCGGCCTTCATCATCGTAAACAGGTCGTTGCTGGAAACCAACGGATTCAACGAGCGAAGCAGAGCGATGCTGCCGGAGATCATCGGAGCGGACATCGATGTGCCGGTGCAGTAACCGTAGCCGTCGCTCGCGCCGCTGAAATTGCTGTCCTTGCACTGTGGCAGATACGTGGAACCGGGCACGATAGTGGAGACAATGTCTCGGGCCCGAGAAAAGGGGACGGAGGTAATTAAGGCAAATTTCGTACACGTCCGCACGCCACCAGCCTATCGCCTCCGCGCGAGCAGGGGATGA
>JBKJND010000172.1:0-3884 GCA_046596095.1 Ahniellaceae bacterium
GGCAGTACGCCGAACGCTCGCGAGAATATTCGCAGCTGTCGGATGTGGTCGATCTGTTACGGCAACACGAGCGCAATGCGCAGGCGATAGGCGACGCCAACCTCCTTGAGGACAACGCCGATCCGGAGCTCGCGCAACTGGCGCGCGAGGAGCTCGCTCCCCTGCGGCTTGAGCAGACGCGCCTGACGCGCGCGCTCGAGCTTGCGCTCATTCCAGCGGATCCGCGCGACGACTCCAACGTTTTTCTTGAAGTTCGGGCAGGCACCGGAGGCGACGAGGCCGCGTTGTTTGCCGGGGATCTCCTGCGCATGTACCTGCGCTTCGCCGAAACACAGCGTTGGCAAACCGAGATCATCTCCGCGCACCCTGGCGAGCACGGAGGCTACAAGGAGGCGGTCGCACGCATTGAAGGCCGCGGGGTGTTCTCGAAACTCAAATTCGAGTCGGGCACGCATCGCGTACAGCGCGTGCCGGCCACCGAGTCGCAGGGTCGCATCCACACGTCCGCGGCGACGGTCGCGATCCTGCCGGAGCAGGACGAAATCGGCGAGATCGAGATTCGCGATGGCGATCTCCGTATCGACACGTTTCGAGCCTCGGGTGCGGGCGGCCAGCACGTCAACAAGACCGATTCGGCGATTCGCATCACGCACCTGCCGAGCGGCCTCGTCATCGAGTGCCAGGACCAGCGCAGCCAGCACAAGAACAAGGCGCAGGCGCTGAGTCTGCTCAAGGCCAAGCTGCTCGATGCCGAGCGCGCCAAGCAGACCAGCGCGCAAGCCGAATCGCGGCGTTTGCAGGTCGGCTCGGGCGACCGCAGCCAACGCATCCGCACCTACAACTTTCCGCAAGGCCGCCTCACCGATCACCGCATCAACCTCACGCTGTACGCGCTCGAGGAGGTGTTGGCAGGCGGTCTGGATCCGGTGCTGGACGCGTTGACGCGCGAGCATCAGGCGGACGCGTTGCAATCGCTGGCTGACGTAGCGTGAGTCTGAATCGCGCCGCGCCGATTCGCGCTGACGAGACACGACTGGCGAGCGTCACCGCCCAACTGAAACACGCGCCGCATGCGGCATTGGTGGTGGCGAGCAACCTGGCGCAATCCTTCCCGCTCGACGATCGTGCGCAACGTCTGCACGGCCTTGCTTTGCTTGCCTGCAACAAGCCGCGCGCGGGATTCGACGCGCTGACGCGCGCGGTCGCGATCGACACGCAGTCGGCTCCGAATTGGCTTGCCCTCGCCGCGCTCTACCGCACGCTCGATCAGCGCGACGATGTGCTCGCGAGCGTGCGCCGCGCCGCTGCGGTTGCGGGCGAGGATGCCGATGCCTGGCAGCAGATCGCGACGCTGGCGCTGGCCGTCGGGGATGCGGAATTTGCGCAGGCGGGTCTGCGGGAAGTGATTGGCGCGGCACCCGAGCGGGTTCGGCCGCGGCTCGACCTCGCCAGCATTGAACTCGATTCCGGGCACCTCACGCGCGCCGAAGCCACAGTGCGCGCGGCCATCGAAGCGTTTCCCGACGAGGCCGATGCGTGGTTCGTACTGGGAACAGTGCTCGGCGTGCGCCACCAGCATGCTGCAGCCGCGACCGCTTACGCAAAGGCGGTCGAACTCGCACCCGAGTATCTGCGCGCATGGTTCAACCTCGGCGTGGCGCACGACGAGGCACGCGCATACTTTGCTGCGGCTACCGCGTTCGCGCGGGTACTGGAGCTCGATCCGGCGCAACCCACGGCGCAAGCGCACCTGCTGTTTCTGAAGCGCCGATTGGCCGAGTGGGACGGCCTCGAAGCGATGTCGGATCAAGTGCGTTGGGCCGTTCGCGAAGGTGCTCGCGGCGTCGAGCCGTTTGGATTTCTCGCCGAGCCGGCGACGCCCGCCGAGCAACTGGCGTGCGCGCGCATTCGCGCAGGCGAGGCTGCGCTTGCGATCGGGTCGGCAAGCCCGTTGCGTGCCGCTCCTGCGCTCGCGCCCGTCAACGCACCGTTGCGCGTCGGCTTCGTGTCGTCGGGTTTCAACCAGCATCCGACCGCTGCGCTCATTGTCGAACTCATCGAACGCTTGCGCGACACCGACGTGGTCACGCTCGGATTCGCAACCAGTCCCGACGATGGCGGTGAGCTGCGGCGGCGTCTGCGTCGCGGCTTTCATGAGTTCCGCGACGTGTCTGGCCTCAGCATGCCGGCGCTCGCACGCGCGCTCAACGCCAGCGGCGCGGAAATCCTGATCGACCTGCGCGGCTATGGCGGTGGCTCCGTGACCGAAGCGTTTGCGCTCCGCCCCGCGCCCATCCAGGTCAACTGGCTGGCTTATCCCGGCACATCGGGCGCGGCGTTTTTCGACTATCTGATCGCGGATCGCTTCGTCGTGCCGCCCGCATCGCGTGAGCACTACAGCGAACAGTTAGCGTACCTGCCGTATTGCTTCCAGCCGTCCGACACGACGCGTTCGATCGCCCCGCCACCTTCCCGCGCGGTGTGCGGATTACCCGCGACCGGCATCGTGTTCGCAAGCTTCAACAATAGCTACAAGATCGGACCGGATCCGTTCGATGCCTGGCTCGAGATTCTCGCGCGCGTGCCGGGCAGCGTACTGTGGCTGCTCGATGCGCCGGAACCCGTCTTTGCCACGCGACTTCGGGAGCACGCGCAGCGCAGCGGCATCGATCCTGTGCGCCTGCGTTTCCAGCGCAAGTTGCCGCATGCGGATTATCTGGCGCGCTATGCGCACGTGGATCTGTTCCTCGACACCTGGCCATACAACGCGCACACCACTGCGAGCGACGCGCTCTGGGCAGGCTGTCCGTTGCTCACCTGGCCCGGAGACGCGTTTGCAGCGCGGGTGGCGGGCTCGCTGCTGCGGACGTTGGGCCTCGGTGAGCTGGTGGTCGATTCGCGCGCGGCGTACGTCGACAAGGCAGTCGAACTTGCGAGCGAGCCCGAACGTCTGCGAGGCTTGCATTCGGAACTTGCGCGGCGCCGAAAAATTGCCCCATTGTTCGACATGACCCGGTTCGCGCGCGATTTCATCGTCGCTCTCAAGCACATGTCTACACGCCACCGCGCCGGCTTGCCTCCACAACACTTCGCTGTCGCCGCCGACCATCAGGTCGTGATGGAATCGTAAGGAGCGGTCCGCATGTCAGACAACAAGGAATTCCAGGCTCTGCGCATCGCGCTATTGACGGTGTCGGACTCGCGCACGCTCGAGAACGACGAATCCGGTAGCTGGCTGCAAGGCGCGCTGCTGACGGCGGGACATGTTCTGCACGCACGCGAAATCGCGCGCGACGACCGCTACGCGATGCGCGCCATCGTCGCGCGCTGGATTGCCGACGACAAATGCGATGGCGTGATCGTCAGTGGCGGTACCGGCTTCACCGGCCGCGATTCCACACCTGAAGCAATCGCGCCCTTGCTCGACAAGGAGATGCCGGGTTTCGGCGAACTGTTCCGCGCGATCTCGTTCAAGGAAATTGGTACGAGCGCATTGCAATCCCGCGCCTTTGCGGGCCTCGCGAACGGCACTTTCGTGTTCTGCCTGCCGGGTTCCACGTCGGCGTGCCGGACCGCATGGACCGAAATCCTGCAGGCCCAACTCGACGCGCGCACACGGCCGTGCAATCTCGCCACCCTGCGCCCGCGCCTGCTCGAAACCTGACCGAAGCCCGAGCCGGACATAGTCCGGCTCCTGACGTTTCCCCTGTTCTTGTTCGCTTTTGCTCTTTGGAATCAGCGCCTTGCTTCTGAACTTCACCATCCAAACATCAACAGCGTTTCACTCGCCTGCGGCGAGCGAGTAACTTTTGTTTCGGCAAAAGTCACCAAAACCATAGCGCCCCGAACGTTCGCCGGAATCGCTCCCGGCGATTCCGGTGCCC
>JBKJND010000192.1:0-3417 GCA_046596095.1 Ahniellaceae bacterium
GCATCCGCACATCCCCAAGCTGCCTTACTCGCCCGCATATTTCGACGCGATGGAGAAAGCGCATGTGCTGCCCGCTTTTCCCGAACGCTGGCTGTATCCCGCGAGCCGCAACCCTGAAGGCGGTTTCGCGGATCTGACCTCCGAATCGCCGGAGTTTGTGCGCTTCATCAATCCTGGCGATCTGCGCATCGCTGCAGAGTCGTGCGGCGCCTGTCACATGGAAATCGTCAAGGCCAACCAGACCAGTCTCATGGCCACCAGCGCCATGCTGATGGGCGGCGCGAGCTACAACAACGGCATCCTGCCGTACAAACGCTACATCCTGGGCGAGTACTACACGCGCGAGGGCAAGTGGGGTTCGATCAGCGGGCCCGAGAAGCCGACGCCGGAAATGGCGCGTCTCGGGATCCTTGAAAAGCTGGTTCCTCTTCCCGCGTGGGAAACGGTTCCTCCGGCCGATATTTTTCGCGTGTTCGAGCGCGGTGGCCGCAACGTTGGTTCGAGTTTTGGCGAAACCGGTTTGCCGAACTCGCTGGGTCTGACGCAACGACTCGAAGAACCAGGTCGCATCGATTTCCGCCAGTCGAATCGTGGACCGGCCACCGGCAGCCGCATTGCCGTGCCGGTGCTCAACATCCACAAGACGCGCCTCAACGATCCGCATCTCTGGTTCCTTGGAACCAACGACAACCCCGGCGACTTCCGTTCTTCCGGTTGCTCGGCGTGCCACGTCACGTACGCGAACGATCGCGACCCTCGACACTCTGCCGGCTGGGCGAAGTACGGCAATCGCGGCGAGTCGCAACAGATCGATCCGACCATTCCGCGCGGCGAGCCCGGCCACCCGATCCGCCACGTCTTCACGCGCGCGATTCCGTCGAGCCAGTGCATGAGCTGCCACATGCATCAGCCGAACATGTTCATCAACACCATGCTCGGCTACATCATGTGGGACTACGAGTCCGACGCGCCCTCCATGTGGCCGGCGAAGGAATTCAAACCCGACAACGCGCAGACGCGCGCGATCAACGCGCGCAACCCTGAGGAAGCGGCGATCCGTGGCAAATGGGCCGACCCTGCTTTTCTGCAGGACGTCTCGCTAAACAATCCGCTGCTCAAGGACACGCAGTTCGCGGATTACCACGGCCACGGCTGGAACTTCCGTGCGGTGTTCAAGCGCGACCGCAAGGGCCATCTGCTCGACGAGGAAGGCTCGAAGATCGACGAGGCGGATCCGAAGAAACTCGAGAAGGCCGTGCATCTCTCGTCGATCCACGTCGACGTCGGCATGCAGTGCGTGGATTGCCACTACGCGCAGGATGCGCACTCGAACGGTCACATCGTCGGCGAAGTCGCCGCGGGTGTGGAGATTCAATGCCAGGACTGCCACGGCACACCAGACAAACGGCCCACGTTGAAAACGTCGGGACCGATGGCGCCGAAGGCCGGGCGCAACCTCATCCTCATCCGCAATCCCGATGGCAAACGCCGCTTCCAGTGGAGTGGCGACCGGCTGATCCAGCGCTCGGCGACGACGCCGGGACTCGAATGGGAAGTCAGTCAGCTGGTCGACACCTCGCAGCCGGTCTCGGGCGCGTACAACGTGCGCGCCGATCGCGCGCACACAATGTCGCGCAACACCACGACGCTCGCCTACGGAACATCGGTGGCGAAGGGCGATCGCGCGCACGATTCGGACAAGATGCTTTGCTACACCTGCCACACCTCGTGGACCACGAGCTGTGGCGGCTGTCACTTGCCGATTCAGGCGAACTGGAAGAGCAAGCGCAATCACTACGAAGGTGGCAACTCGCGCAATTACGCCACTTACAATCCGCAAGTCGCGCGCGATGACCTGTTCCAGCTCGGCATGCACGGGGAGGTGAAGGGCTACAAGATCGCGCCGGTACGCTCGTCGTCGGCGCTGGTGCTGTCCTCCACAAACCTGAATCGCGAACGTATTTACATCCAGCAGCCGCCAATTTCGGCGTCGGGTTATTCATCGCAGGCGTTCGCGCCGCACTACCCGCACACCGAGCGTCGCTCGGAAACCAAGCAGTGCAGCGACTGCCACTTGTCGCGCGCCGGCGACAACAACGCCATCATGGCGCAGCTGTTGTTGCAGGGAACGCGCTTTGCCGACTTCATGGGCTTCAACGCCTGGGTCGGCGGCGAAGGCGAAATCAGCGCGGTTGTCGTGACCGAATGGGATGAGCCGCAAGCGGTGATCGGGTCGCATCTGCAGCGCTACGCTTACCCTGATCGCTTCGCGAAACACAAGGCTGCGGGCGGCAAGCTCGCGGAGGCGTATCCGCACCGAGCGGGCGTCGCGAACTGCATCCAGCTGCGCGGCGAGTATCTCTACGTCGCCGAAGGCCAGCGCGGCACGCAGGTGTACGACGTTGCCAGCATCGCCAACAAGGGCATCTCGCAGCGCGTCATCACCGCGCCATTCGCGCCCATCGGCCAGGGCACGCGCATCAAGTCGAAAAATGCGACGTGTGCGCAGCTTGCCACCACGCAACCGGTGCAACCGTCGCGCAGCCGCTCGGAGATGATGCAGAAGGTCAATCTCGAAACGCCGATGCACGCGATTTACGAATACCTCTTCATCGTCGATGCCGAAGAAGGACTGATCGCGACCAACATCGACACGCTGCATGACTTCGAGCCGCGCAACAACAAGCTGACTCGCGCGCTGACGTGGAATCCGCAAGGCGTATTGACTGGCGCCCGCCACTTGACCATTGCCGGTACGCGCTTCTACGTGTCGACCCCGCGCGGTGTGGTCGTGCTGGACATGGACAAGCCGCTCGCACCGCGTGTGGTGTCCACGATTCCGCTCGACGATCCGCGCGCGGTGCAGGTGCAGTTCCGTTACCTCTTCGCGACTACGCGCAATGGACTTGAAGTCGTGGATATCTCTGACGCCAATCACCCGCGCGTCGTCGATAACGCCCGCGTCACGCTGCGCAGCGCGCACAAACTGCAACTTGCGCGCACCTATGCCTACATCGCCAACGGTCCGGAAGGCGTCGCCATCGTCGATATCACAAAGCCCGAAGCGCCGCGCCTGTACCGCATGTTCAACGCGGGCGGTGCGATCAACGACGCCCGCGACGTGACCGTGGCGACCACCAACGCGTCACCCTTCCTGTACGTGGCCGATGGCAAGAATGGGCTGCGCGTAGTGCAGCTCATGTCACCCGACTCGCAGTCGCGCTTCTACGGTTTCTCGCCAGAACCGGAGCCGCAACTCGTCGCGAGCCATGCCACGAAGCGTGCCGCACTCGCGCTGTCACGACCGCTCGAACGCGATCGAGCAGTCGACGAAACCGGCCACCAGATCGCCGTCATGGGCCGCATCGGATCACGCCCCTTCAACGCCGAAGAGATGCGCCGCCTCTATCTCGATCG